>DAOVKF010000029.1 GCA_030631915.1 Candidatus Omnitrophota bacterium | reverse complement strand
TCAAGAACGGTATTCGAAGTGGTCGAGTATTCAGCGTCCTGGCTCCAGAACTGTACATTTCCGGTATCCGTTACGCTGAGCGCAATGCCGCCGCCGTAGGTGCTTGAATTACTTTCATCCATTATGTACTGGGTCTCACCGACAGCGTCGGTCCTTATCCACGCAGCCACGGTCACAGGTTCCGGATAGCCTATACCGACGCCGGAGGAAGCGCCGCTTATAGTACCGTCGTTGCCGTTGCCGGAATTATCGGCTGTAACCGAAACCGTAAACGGCGCGCCGGTTTCGCTGAATGCAGCGCCGTTGTATACCGTACCGTTGTTGGAGTTAACGGAATTGTCTATCGCCGTGCCGTCGTCAAATGAATAATACGCCAGCAGGCCGGCTTCATTGCCGGTAAGTCTGGTGTTCACCCGCGCCTGGATCTCTTCCAGCGTTAGCACTCTATCCCAAATAGCAACATCATCTAAATAACCATCGATCACAGCACCAGTATCAGGGGACTTCCCAATAACGACATTTGCTGTTGTCGTATTATCAGTAAAGGAAATTGTTTCAGAATCCACCATACTGCCATCTTTATAAAATTTAGCGCTATCTGAAGAATCATCAAAAGTTACCACATAATATGCCCATTCTCCGTTTGTTACAGGAACGGTCAAAATCTGTTGATTATCCCGTTTAAACATTAAATAGTCGCTTGAAGTAAACAGGTTAAAACCATTATTAGATGCGGACCCACTGCCTTTCTGGATTAGTGCGGGCCAAGTTGAAGCTGCCGGTGTCGATAACCTGTTAAACCAAAACCCTATCGTAAAGTCATCATTTAAATTCAAAGCAGAATTATGGGGTATTTCGACATAATCATCCACCCCGTCAAACTCCATACACGGGCTGACCCGGCTCTGAGCCTCAGGTTCGTCGTCAAAAGAATAATAAGCCGCCAGGCCGGTTTCGGTGCCGGTGAGTCTGGTGTCCATCATTGTCCGGGACTCCGCCTCCGATAAAATCCTGCTGAAAACCGCTGCTTCCTCGATCGAGCCGTCAAAGAAATCGCTCGGACCGGAGGCATCCCATTCCTGGCCTATACTGTATTTTGCGGCCGAGCCCCAGTCGACCTGGCTGGTCACGTATCCGGTGATCCCGACATTATCGACTTTGACGGCCGGGACACCTGCTCCGGTAACCGACACGGACAGGAAATGCCACTCGCCGTCGTTGTGTCCTGAACCATAGACATTGTCGGTACCGGTCGCTGTAGGTGACAGGAATATCCCGCCGTTCGCGCCTGTACCGATCCTGTATACATTGGAATTATCAGATGTGTGAGCTGAGAAGATTATATTATTAGAATCACCCGGAGGCAGAGCATCCGTATTGAACCAGCAGGCAAAACTAAAATCGTCCCCTGTGGACAATTTCCCGCTTAACCCGTCAATAGCGATATAATCGTCCACACCGTCGAACTTCATGCCCATTCCGGGCTGGCTGTACCGGCCTATATCAACGTAATCGTCTTTGCCGTCGAATTCCATGTATGTCCGGGAAATAACGGTTCCTGTACCTGGACCGGTGCCGGAAGATGCGCCGCCGCCCGAGTAATGGACGACCAGGCCCTCTTCCGCGCCGGTCAGTTGAGTGTCAATGAGCGACTGTATCCCGGCCTCGGACAGGGCGCTGTCGTAAACCGCCACCTGGTCAATGGCGCCGGTAAAATAACCGTCCAGGAGTTCGGAATGGCCTACGCGCAAGTCTCCGGCCGCCCTGATCCTCTGGCCGAGAGCGTCCGCTGTGCCGTCAGACGCGCCGTTAACGTATATCCTGTTCAGACTGCCGTCAAACACGCCTGCTATGAAATATTCCTCGCCGGCGATAAGAACCTCACTCGACTCGACAGCGAAGCCCGAATCCTGGCTCCAGAACCGGACCGTGCCGGCATCTGTCACGCTGAGCGACAGGCCGCCTCCGTATTCCGCGGAACCGCTTTCATCCGCGATGAACTGTTCGGCGCCTATGGCGTCCGGCCTTATCCATGCCGCTATTGTCACGGGCACGGGATAACCCATGCCGCCGGCAAAAGAAGCGCCGTTCACCGCGCCGTCATTATCGTTACCGGACGCGTCAGGCATAATGCGTTCGTCTATTGGCAAGGCTCCGTTCATGGTGCCGTTGTTATTACCCGCGGCATTGTCTTCCGCCATGCCGTTATCAAAGGGATAATAAGAGACCAGGCCTGCCTCATACCCGGTCAATCTGGCATTCGGACGCGTCCGGACTTCTTCCGCTGACAGGACCCTGTCCCAGACAGCCACTTCGTCGATCCCTGCGTGGATATAACCGGCGCTCGAGTCTCCACCTATTCTGCCGTTCCCAGGACCTGTTACGTCACCTTCGACGGTATAATTGCTTGTAGAGTGAAGATCCCCGTTTATGTACACTTTACCGGCACCGTCCTCTTTAGTGACAGCGATATGGACCCACTCATCAAGAGGGATATAATATCCGGTACGTGTCCATGTATGGTCAAAAGCGGTTTGCAATTCACGATCAGGTCTACACTGAAGGTAAAACCGTGTATTTGTCCCGGCATCCCCGAAATTGAAAAATGCTACAGATGTACCTGACGGAGCTGACTTTAAATATATCCAGCCTTCTATTGTGCCTTCATAAGTGGTCCCAAGACCTGTGACAGTGTCGTCTACGCCGTCAAGTTCCATGTAAGAGTTTGTCCTGCAATCCAGCGAATAGTAAGCGGACAGGCCGTCTTCATCTCCTGTCAGACCGGTGCCCATGATCGACAGGACATCCTCCGGCGAGAGTCCTGTGTCAAAAAGTGCCGTTTCGGCGAGAGCGCCGGTGAAATACCCGCCGGACTCGTTACCGCGCCTGCCTATGGCCGTCACCTCGTCACTCGTGTCCGTGGGACCGGTCGAAGCGTCCGTATCCTGCTGAAGGACGCCGTCGATATACATCGTCATGCCCGAGGCCGGATCAATGGTCGCCGCGACGTGATGCCATATGCCGCGGCCCCACGCGTTATTATCGGAATAGATGACGTGTTCAATATCGCCTTCCTGTCTCGCAAAACACAGCGCGCCCGGACGCGGGCCGTCAGCCGGGCTGAAATACAGGCCAAACTCGCCGGCCCCGGTTCCGGAGTTCCTCCATACCAGCGTTTCCGCGTCCATGAGCGAAGAGTCCATGCGCTCATCCGGTTTGAACCATAACGAGATGCTTCGCACTCCGTCACCCGTGTCCGCGCCCAGGTCAATGTAAGTCCTGCCGTCAAAGTCCATGGACGTGTAGATACCGTCCCTGCCCGGAGGATACTTGAAGAACGAGGACAGGGTGGCCGCTTCCCCGCTTATCACGGCTTCCGTGAAATCGTGTATGTCAAAAAGCGCGTGTTCATCGGATACGCCGACAACGTGGATATTGTCCACATACCCGGTGTTCGCGCTGTAATAATACTGATAATAGCCGCTGTACTGATAATAATCCCATTTGAGTTCATGGGTGCCCGCTGACAGGACAAATTCCCGCGTCTGCCAGCCGGTATCAACGCCTGAGGAGGGAGAGAATATCTTGGCCTTCTCTGTCCCGTCCACGAGGAAACGAAGGTAACTGCAATAAGTCGGGCTTGAATAAAACGCGTTTATTCCCCAGTCAAAACTGACCGTTGCCTGGGTCCCCTCCGAAACGGTTATCGTCTTTGTGATGTACCTGTGTCCGTCAGTGCCTATATTTTCGCTATCATAAGCAGTGGAACGCGCCGCGCCGTTACATCCGCCGGAGTAATCCTTGAGCCTGAACCAGTCTCCGGCAAGCCCCGAGGCCTCCTCTTTCTCCAGCGAATCGCCGCCGGACAGGTCGTCAAAGTCGTAAAGATCCGTTGTGGTAACACATTTGAAGTTGTCCAGCCACGCGGTATCTTCGCCCACAGGCAGCACGTCATCGGCGTCTTTTACGTATTCCCATCTGAGCCTGTATACGCCGGATGAATACGCGCTCGTCCATTCAGTCCAGTCTCTTTCACCCGATATTTCGCCCGCAAGAATATCATTGACATAAAAACGGAAGAGATCGTGGCCCTGTTCGGACGAGACCTTCCACCAGAAACTTATTGTCCCGGCATGGTCCAGTTTAATGGTCTTTTCAATGACACTCGTCTGGCCGCTGGTGATATCCCCTGACTGCAGGGCGAAAAGGTTGACTTCTTCGGCATCCCAGCACCTGGTATTCGCCTGGGCAAAGAACGGAGCGTCACCAGTGGTACGGAATGCTTCCTCCCCTTCCTCAGCGCGCCTGTTCCTCAGGAACCCGTTGAGATCAGACACGGTCAAAATGCGGTTTGACCAGCAGAGATCCGCGAAAGAAGTAGTTGCCTCGCCGTTGGTCAGGACCCGCGTAAAACCCGCCAGGTCGTCCATGTCAAAGAGATCGTCTTTCACGGGCCGGCAGTTTATCAGGACATTGTCCACGTACCCGGTGTTCGTGCCGTTGTTATAAGTCGAACTATACTGATGATAATCCCACTTGAGCTCATAATCGCCGGCAGGCAATGTATATTGCATGGTTTCCCAGTCAAAGTATTCTTTTCTTTTATCCTGCAGCGCACCGTTCACAAGGAAAGCAAGATAACTATATGTGTACGCGTTGATCCTCCAGTCAAAACTGAGGGACGCTTCCTGCCCTTCCGGGACAGTTAAATTCGTGGTCATGTACCTGTGGGCGTTAATGCCGAGACTCTGTTTGTCATATAAGGTGGAACGGGCCAGGCCACCTGACGCGTACCAGTTCCCGGAAAGCTCCATGCCATTGTCAAAATCATAAGAGATATCTATCTCTTCGTCCGTGTATTCAAACCCTTCTACCCACGCGGTATCTTTCCCGGCGGAACCTCCAGCATCCTTCGCGTATTCCCACCTGAAGGTGTACAGGCCCGGGGTAAAAACGCCTGTCCACTCTGTCCAGTCATGCTCGCCGGACGCGGCAACAGATCCTTCGCCATTGACGTAGAAGCGGAAATAGTCGCTGTTTTCCTCGGACGATACCTTCCACCAGAAACTTAAGCCCGCCGGCTCCTCGAACATCATTGTCTTTTCCATGAAACTCATTTCGTTATTGGAGACTGCCCCTGCCTGAAGCGCGAAAAAGGTATCCATGTCTTTATAAGTGAAACCATCCTCCGCGCGCATGAAGAACGGCGCGTCCCCGCCGGTATAAAATTCGCGTTCCGCAAGGCGTCTCGTCCTTATAAACTCCTCGAGTTCGGGCACGGTCGAGACCTGAGCGGGCTGGATGTCAAACGGTTCAAGTTTAAAGATGTCCCGGTCCCCGGCCGGAGCGCTCAACCGCAGGTCTTGTGCCGCGGGATAGGCCAACGGCCCTGTCAGCACAGCCGCGGGGAATTCACCGGGTTCGAAAGTGTCTGTTATGGTTTCCGTGTAACTGACCGATATGTTGTCCACATAGCCTGAGTTCGTGCCATAGTTATAGACAGTGGCGTACTGATAATAATCCCATTCCAGTTCATGTGTCCCGGCTGACAGGACGTATTCCTTTGTCTCCCATCCCCTCCCTCCTATAACACCGTTGATCCTGTTCCGCTCCACGCTGTCAATGAAGAAAGCCAGATATGAATGAAAATACGCGTTGACATCCCAGTCGAATTTCAGTATCGCTTCCGTGCCTTCGGGCACGGTCACTGTCTTTGTCATGCGCCTGTGGTCGTAACTGCCGATATTTTCCTGATCATACCGGGAAGATATCGCGCACGCGTTTGCCGCGGACACCTCTTTCGCGCGCCAGCTTCCGCCAAGACCGGTCATGGCCAGGGGCCAAAATGAGCCGTCCCCGGCTGACGCGGATTCAAAATCATAAGACTCTTTTGTCGCCTTACTGTACTCAAGATCGTCCAGCCACGCGGTATCTGATCCGACAGGCAGCACGTCATCAGCGTCTTTGGAGTATTCCCACCTCAGGACGTATTCGCCTGAAGGATACGCGCCTGTCCACTGTGTCCAGTCCTGTTCGCCGGATATGGCCGCTTCCTCTGCGCCGTTCACGTAAAAGCGGAAAAAATCCTGGTCCGGTTCTGAAGACACCTTCCACCAGAAACTGATTGCCCCTTCAGCCAGTGTCACGGTCTTCTCTATTACGCTCTTCTCACCGTGGCCTATGGCGCCGGCCCGCATCGCTGACCCTTTGCTGGCGCCGGTATAGTCTCCGGTGACTTCCGGCTGGGCGAAGAAGGATGAGTCCCCTCCGGTCCTGTAATGCCGGTCGGCCCAGGGATCATAAAGCCCGGACAGATTTGAAACGTCCCAGGACGTGGCCTCTTCGCCGGCAATGGTCCTCGCCGTGAAATCGTCAAGGTCAAACAGGCCGTTTTCCATGCTGTCAAGAGTGACGCGCACGTTATCCACGTAACCGGTGTTCGTTCCGTAATTATAGCCGCTATAATAATAGTAGTCCCATTTTATCTCATGGGTGCCCGGCCCGAGCACCTGTTTCACTGTCTGCCACCCGGTATCCTGGCCGCTCGGGTAACTGTAGATCTCATCCCTAAAATTGTCGTCTACATACAACCTGAGATAGTTGCGGTAGGCCGCGGAGCCGTAATACGCGTTGATCCTCCAGTCAAATTCGATTGTGCCGGACGTTCCTTCAGGCACGGTCACGGTCTTTGTCATGTACCTGTGCGTGGAGCTGCCAAAATTCTGGTTGTTATAAGCGGTGGAACGCATCAGACCCGTGTTCCCGGGGTCATACAGGCGTTTCTCCAGGTACCAGCTTCCGGTAAAACCCTGGTCCGCGGGTGTCGGGGAACCCGTGCAGTCATTAAAGTCATAAAACTCCTCCTCCGGCATGACGCATCTGAAACCATCTATCCACGCGGTATCTTCCCCGACAGACAGCACGTCTGCGGCGTCTTTTGAATATTCCCACCTGAGTCTGTATACGCCGGATGAATACGCGCCGGTCCACTGTGTCCAGTCCTCTTCGCCGGACACCTCACCGGCAAGGGTGTCATTGACGTAAAAACGGAAATAATCATGGTCTTTTTCAGACGAGACCTTCCACCGGAAATCAATGGTCCCCGGACTATCGAACCTCACGGTTTTCTCGATAACGCTTATCTGGCCGTCACCGATGTCTCCGGCCTGCAGGGTGAAGAGCGCGGGTTCGCCGGCATGAAAACATCTTGTGCCGGTCTGGGCAAAGAACGGGGAATCACCAAAAGTCCGGAACCCTTGTTCCTCAAGGCGTTTATCCCTCAGATACTCCTCCAGCAGGACCAGGGTGGTCACGGTCCGGCCGTCTCCAAGCTTAAGATCCGCGGCCGGCACGCTGTTAATGGCGATATCAGCGAAATCCGCGATCTCACACAGTTCATACGTCTTGGGCTGTTCGCTTATAATAACATTGTCCACATACCCGGTATTCGTGCCATAGCTGGAATAGTTGTAGTACTGACAATAATCCCACTTGAGCTCATACGTGCCCGGTAGCAGGATATATTCCTTTGTGTGCCAGTCCTGTACCCCCTTGATCTGGGCCTGGTTCCATCCGTCTATGTAAAAACGCAGGTAACTGTAATTATACGCGTTTATCTTCCAGTCGAATTTGACCTTCCCGGTCGTGCCCTCATCAATGGTCACGGTCTTCCGCACGTACCTGTGGCCGTAATTGCCGATATTTTCGTCATCATGCGCGGTGGAACGCAGATAACCGTTATCTGGTTGTGCCGTGTCCCTGTACCAGCCGCCGGAAAAACCGGTATCCGTTTTTTGGGTTTCAATGATACCGCTGTACGCCATGCCGTCAAAATCATATGATCCTTCCACTGTGGCGGCCGTGGTGTATTCAAACCCTTCCAGGAACGCTGCGTCTTCGCCGTCCGAACCTGCGGAATCCTTGGAATATTCCCACCTGAGGGTATACGTGCCTGAAGTGAAAACGCCTGTCCACTTTGTCCAGTCCTCTTCGCCGGACGCGGCAACAGCTTCCTCATCATTGACATAGAACCGGAAATAGTCGCTGTCCGGTTCAGAGGAGACCTTCCACCAGAAGCTCAGGTCTGTGTCTTGCTCAAATGTCAGGGTCTTTTCCATGAAGCTTGACTGGTTGTCGGAAAGGGCGCCGGACTGGAACGCGAAAAAGGTATCCTTATCTTTGTACCTGAAATCCGCGTCAGCACGGATAAAGAACGGCGAATCCCCGCTGTTCAGAAAACCGTTCTCCATTACGCGTCTCGTGCTTATAAATTCCTCAAGCCCGGATAGATCCGAGACAGGCCGGCCGGCCTCAAGCTCAAGGTCTGATACGGCGGCGGGTTCTTCGTCCAGTATGATCCCGGTGAAAATATCATCGAGACCGAAGAGATCCCTGCCTTCTTCCCAGTAAAGATATTGATACCGCGCGTCTTCCAGCCACGCGGCGTCCTGACCGGCTGAACCCGCGGAATCCCTGGAATATTCCCACCTGAAGGTATACGTGCCCGCGGAAAAGCTCTCAGTCACCTGTGTCCAGTCCTTCTCCCCGGAAATAGCGGCAAGCTCGGTCCGGTCAGGTTCCGAAGACATGTAAGGGATATTTTCGTCAACAACGTAAAACCGGAAGAAATCATGGTCCTGTTCAGACGAGACCTTCCACCAGAAACTCAGGGTCGTGTCTTCCTCGAACGTCACGGTCTTTTCAATGAAACTTATCTGGTTGTCGGAAACCTGTCCTGACTGAAAAGCGAACAGGGTATCTGCATCTTTATACCCGAAATTCGCGTCTGTCTGGATAAAGAACGGCGGTTCCGACGGGGCGTCAAGCCGGACCGCGGATATGGTGGTGGATATCCCGTTAAGCATGACCTCCGGGAAATCACCAAGCTCATAGGGGTTCTGTTCAGGGTCATTGACCATCACTTCTATATTATCCACGTACCCGGTGTTTGTGCCATAGCTGCTGCTGTAACAATAACTGGCGTACTGACAATAATCCCATTTAAGCTCATATGTCCCTGGCGTGAGCGCGTATTCCTTTGTTTCCCACGGGCTTGGCGCGTATCTGCCAAAAGAATATACAGTGTCTTTCTTCCGGCCGTTTATATGGAAACTGAGGGAACTGTTGTATTGTGTCGAACTGCTGCCGGCCCACGCGTCCACCATCCAGTCGAATTTGAGTTTTCCGGTCGCGCCGTCCGGGATGGTCACGGTCTTTGTCATTGACCTGTGGCCGTCAGCGCCGATATTCTGGTTGTCATAAGCGGTGGAACGGGCGCAGCAGTTATCCGGCTCTGACGTGTCCCTGTACCAGGTGCCAATAAGGCCCGCGGCCGCTTCCGACTGGAGGTTATTACCGCCGGAGACGTCGTTAAAATCATAAGAAACCCCTGTTACGTCGCTCGCGTATTCAAACCCTTCCAGCCACGCCGCGTCTTCTCCTTCTGACACGCCGTTACCGTCTTTGGAGTATTCCCACCTGAGGACATGTGTCCCGGCTGAAAGTGTATCCTCAACAGGCACCCACGCGCCGGCGCGTTTGCCCTTGATCTCAATGTTATCTATCCACCCGCCGGCTGATACGTCGCCGGGCACGCCGCCTGTTTCAGCGTACCGCCATTCCAGGGTATGCGCGCCTGTTGGCACAACGTATACATTATTATCCGACGCGGAAGTATAACTGCCCTGAAGCGCGCCGTCTATGTAGAACCGTATCTCCTGCTGAACAGGCTCGTCTCCGGCGTCCAGGCCGCATGCGAACTTTACTGTGCCGGGTTGCGCGAAAGCGACTTCCCTGTAAAGGCTTTCTTCAACGTCCCCGTACTCGTTGGACCTTGCCCATGCCGCGCCGTTCTCCTGCTGCCATTTGGACAGGTCTTCTTCAAAATCAATGGTCCCCTCCGGCAGGACTATATTGTCCACCCATCCGCAGTCCCGGCCGTAAGTCGTGCCGCTATTCTTGGTATACCGCCATTCCAGTTCATGGGTGCCGGCCGACAGCGCGTATGACTTATGCTCCCAGTCGCTCTTGTCATACCCTGAGATGCCGGCCTGTTCCGCCCCGTCGATATAAAAACGCAGAAGATCGTAATTGGTCTGCGAAGACGTGATCCAGTCGAATTCTATCACCGCTCCATCCTCTGCGATGACCGTCTTTTTGAGCGATGTGCTCTGATTATCGCCGATGTTCCCGGACATGGCAGCGCCGTTATCGATATACCATGAGGCGTTACCGGAGGTGGAAAAACCGTCCCGCAGAGCCCCGGCAGGGGACGGGGTATATTCAAGGCTCCCCAGGGTACCGTTATCGAACGATTCGATCTCCCGGACCACGTTCTCACCGGACATCTCGGTTTTAAGCTCACCGTCCTCATAAAACCTGAAGAAATCATGGTCCTCTTCGGACGACACCCTGCACCGGAAACTCAGGGAAGCCGGCCCGTCCATGCTTATGGTCTTTTCCGCGAAACTCGTCTGGCTGTCAGATATCTCCCCGGTCTGAAGGGCCATGAAGGTGTTATCGTCCCTGTACTCAAGATCGTCATCCACCCGGACGAAGAATGGCGCGTCCCCTCCGGTCAAAAAGCCTTGTCGCTCGCCTCCGGGATAACATCTCTCTATTATGTACGCTTCGACGTCCGACCAGGCCAGGACAGGCTGTTCGCCGACCCGGAGCGCTGAAAGCGTGGTAAAAGCGCCGTCCAGCATGATCCCGGGAAAATCAGCGGGCGCGCAAAGGCCATCCGCATGTTCCGGAACAGCCAGTTCCATATTGTCCACATACCCGGTATTCGTGCCCTGTGTATTAGTGTTGGCGTACTGCCAGTAATCCCATTTAAGTTCATGGGTCCCCCCGTGTAACGTATATTCTTTTGTCTGCCAGGTCTGTGATCCTTTTATCTCATCCATCAGGACACCATCCACGTAAAACCTCAGGTAACTGGACGAATAAGCGTTTATCTTCCAGTCGAATTTAAAGGTTGCTGTCATGTCTCTGGCAACGGTCACGGTCTTCCTCATGTACCGGTGGCAGCCGGACCCGATATTTTCATCATCATAAGCGGTGGACCGGGCGTAACCGTTATATTCCGAACCAAGATGGTGTGTCCTGTCCCTGAACCAGCCGCCGGTAAGGCCCGCGGCTTTTTCTTTATTAAGCCCTATGCCGCCCATGAAATCATTGAAATCATAAGATTCCTTGATAACAGAAGTACAGTTGAACCCGGTCAGGTCCAGCCACGCGGTATCTTCACCTGCAAAACCTTCGGGATCTTTCGCGTATTCCCATCTGAACCTGTAAATGCCGGGCGAGAACGTGCCCGTCCACTCGGCCCAGTCCCTGTCCCCGGATATGGCGGCAAGCTCCATGTTATTGGCGTAAAAACGGAAAAAGTCTTTGTCCTGTTCCGACGATACTTTCCACCAGAAACTCACGGTCGTGTCCCCGTCAAAAGAAAGGCATTTCTCCACAACGCTTGACTGGCTGTCCGCGATGCCCCCTGAGGACAGAGCCAAAAAGGTGTCCAGATCCTTATATTTGAACCCTGTATCAGAAAAGGCATAGAACGGGGCGTCGCCGCCTGTGCGGAACCCGTCTTCCTTGAGATAGCTGTCTTTTATAATATCCTCAAGCCCGGATACTGTGGAAACAGAGTTCGCCTGGCTGAAATCCGCGAAACAGGTCGCTTGCCCGTTTATCAGGATATCCGTGAGGTCTTCCGGCTCAAAAAGCGGGGGGCCGGCCGACTCGGAACTGATCCGGATATTGTCCACGTATCCGGTATTCGTGCCGTAATAATAATAATTGGACTTCTGATAATAATCCCATTTGAGCTCATAAGTGCCGGCAGGCAGGATATACTCTTTTGCGGCCCAGTCCTGGTCTCCTTTGATCTCGTTCTGCAGGATCCCGTCTACAAAGAACCTCAGGCAACTGTAAGCATAAGCGTCGATCTTCCAGTCGAATTTCAGCCGTGTCAGAATCCCTTCCGGGACTGTCACGGTCTTTCTCATGTACCTGTGGCCGTCAGTGCCTATATTCTGGTTGTCATAAGCGGTGGACCGGGCACAGGCATCATATCCGGAATCAGGCGACAGGTCCGGGCACCTGCGCCAGTCGCCGGAGAGGCCTGTCTCCTCTTCTTTCTGAAGCGATACTCCGCCTGTAAAATCATTAAAATCATAGAGTTCTTTTACCATGTCGCTTTCCGTGTATTCAAACCCATCCAGCCACGCGGCGTCAGCGCCTTCTGATACCCCGTTACTGTCTTTGGAGTATTCCCACCTGAGTGTATACACGCCTTGGGTGAAGACGCCTGCCCACTTTGTCCAGTCCCGCTTCCCGGATATGGCAGCGGCTTCTTCGCCATTGACGTAGAACCGGAAATAGTCGCTGCCTTCCTCAGAGGATACTTTCCACCAGAAGCTCAGGGCGGTCTCAGAGTCAACGGCTACTGTCTTTTCAACGAAACTCGTCTGGCTGTCGGAGATATTCCCGGTCTGCAGCGCGAGCACGGTGTCCCCGTCCTTGAACAAAAATCCGGAATCCGAGAACGCGATAAAGGACGCGTCTCCGCCGGTGAGGAAGCGGTCTTCGCCGGCGCGCTCCTGGCTGATAAAATCCTCAAGTTTTGCCAGGGTCAGGATCGGCGCGCCGCCCAGTTCAAGGCCTGAGACGTCCGTGAATTCACCGCCTATCAGGACCCCGGAAAAGTCATTGAGTTCGCAGAGACTTTCAGCAGGTTCCGGGATCGTGATCTCTATGTTGTCCACGTACCCGGTGTTTGTTCCGTAACTACTGCCGTAAGTGCTGCTGTTTTGATAATAATCCCATTTGAGCTCATAAGTGCCCGCCGGGAGGACGTATTCCTTTGTCTCCCATCCCGCGGGCACGGCGTAATAGGGGGAACGTAACCTGTCCTGTTCCATCCCGTTCACGATGAAACGCAGGTAACTGCTGGTATACGCGTTGATCATCCAGTCGAATTTTATCTTCCCGGCCATGCCTTCTGGAATGGTTACGGTCTTTGTCATTGACCTGTGGCCGTCAATGCCGATATTTTCGTTATTATAAGCAGTGGAACGCGCGCTCCCGTCATACGCTGAATCCAGGCGCTGTGTCCTGTCCCTGTACCAGCCGCCTGTCAGCCCGGTCTCCTCTTCTTTTTCAAGCGATACGCCGCCGGTAAAATCGTCAAAACTATAGGCCTCCACCGTGCGATCACAGGCCTCAAAACCGTCCAGCCACGCGGTGTCTTCGCCGGCAGAACCTCCGGCGTCTTTCGCGTATTCCCATTTGAACACGTACGTACCGGCCGGGATTTTATCCGCCACGCGTATCCACGCGCCGGCGCGTCTGCCTTTGATCTCAACGTTATCTATCCACGCGCCTGCTGATACGTCACCCGGAACTCCGTTGGTCTCGATATACCGCCATTCCAGCGTGTGCGCGCC
>DAOVKF010000086.1 GCA_030631915.1 Candidatus Omnitrophota bacterium | reverse complement strand
GAAGGTAAAGGCGTTCATCGCCGTTATTACTTCCGTCAATGAGGCACTGAGAAAGATATATGAAAAAGAGGATAATAAATAGGAGTTATCGGTGGCTTTCTCTTTGATCGACAGGGTATGTGACATTCTCGCTAAAAAAGGGCTTGTTTCCGGAACGGACCTGGAAAAAGCAAGAGCGGCCTATACCGAAAAAGGGGGAGAGTTGACCGCCATACTCGCGAAAATGGATATCGTCACGCGGGAGGATATTTTATCCGCGTTCAGTGAAGCCACTGATTTCACTCCGATCAATCTTTCGCGCGTTAAAGTGGAGGGCGACACGCTTAAGCTTATCCCGAAAAGGATCTCAATGATGTACCAGGTGCTTCCGATCTCCCGTATCGGGGATCTTCTTACCGTTGCGATGGTGGATCCCATGAATATTTTCGCGCTGGATGACCTGAAGGCCATCACGAAGCTCGACATCAGCCCCGTTATCGCGGATGGCGAGGGTATGAAACAAATCCTGAGCGATTGTTATGAAAAATCGGCATATGATGAGATCAGCGATATAGTCAGTGACATGGCCAGTACGGGCATGGAAATGGTAAAGGAAGACAAGGAGGAAATTTCATCCGGTGAACTGCTCAGGATAATCGAGGAGACCCCTGTCATAAAACTGACCAATATGATCATAGATAAGGCTGTCAAGGAAAGAGCCAGCGATATAATGATAGAACCGATGGAAAAGAATTTTCGCGTAAGATATCGCATAGACGGAATATTACACATATACCATACCCCGCCGAAAGAGTACCATCGCGCTATTATTTCCCGGCTCAAGGTCATGTCCAATCTAAATATCGCGGAAAGCCGCCTGCCCCAGGATGGGCGGTTTAAATTAAGGATCGAAGATAGAAGGGTCGATTTCCGGCTCTCTATCATACCGTCTATACTGGGCGAAAAGGCGAGCTTAAGGGTTCTTGATAAGGAACAGGCCATGATAGATATTGCAAGACTGGGTCTAAAGGAACGGGACCAGAAAGAGATATGCTCTGCCGGAGACATGCCGCATGGAATGATCCTGGTATGCGGGCCCACCGGTTCCGGGAAGACCACGACCCTGTATTCGCTCTTGAAATACGTTGACAGCGCCACGAAGAACCTGGTTACGGTCGAGGATCCCGTGGAATACGAGCTGAAAGGCGTTAATCAGGTTTCCGTGAACAGCAAGATAGGATTGACCTTTGCCGGCAGCCTGCGTTCTATTTTGCGCCAGGACCCGGATATCATACTGATAGGGGAGATCAGGGATCTTGAAACCGTGGATATCGCGATCAAGGCCGCGTTAACGGGGCATCTGGTCCTCAGCACTTTACATACGAATAGCGCGAGCGGTTCCGTGGTAAGACTGGTGAACATGGGAGTGGAACCTTTTCTTATCGCTTCTTCCGCTATTCTTATCGTAGCCCAGCGGCTGATCCGGAAGTTATGCCCGGAGTGCAGGGAAGCGTTCAGGCCGGCGGAGGAGATCGCTGAAAAGTACGGCCTTTACGGCAGGGACGGCGATATACCGACGCTGTACAAAGCGCGCGGATGTAAAAGGTGCGCGGATTCCGGCTATCACGGGAGGGTGGCGATCGTGGAATGCCTGAAGATCACTCCGGCCATAAAGGATCTGCTTTTCAGGCGCGCCCAGGAATCCGAGATAGAAAAGACGGCGCGCGGAGAAGGTATGCTCACCTTGAGGGAAAACGGTATCGAGAATGTCCTGGACGGGGCTACCTCGCTTGAGGAAGTTCTCCGCACTACCACGGCGGCCAGAAAGATATAAAAGATATAGCGGACAGATCATGGAGAGCTCTATACAGAATAGGATAATCGATGCCCTCGCAAAAAGCGGTCTGGTGGAAAAGGACCGTTTACAGGCCATCCTGAGCGAAAGCCGCGCGGGTGCCGATAGTGACATAATAAAGAGGATCATCGATAGCCGCGTTGTCTCTGACCGCGATATGTTGTGTATACTGAGCCGGGAACTGGATATCCCACCCATTGATCTATCAAGGGTAAAGATCGATAAACAGGTGAGAGAAGCGGTCCCGGAAAAGATAGCGAAGAAGTATAACGTTGTGCCGGTATCGCGTTTAGGTGATAACATGACGCTGGCTGTCTGCGATCCGACCGATATCTTTGCCATTGACGATGTCAGGAGCGTTGCCGGATGCGACGTGAACCCGGTCCTCGCGTCAAGACGGGATATCCAACAGGTCCTTCTCACTTATTCTCAGGAGACAACAGAGGATATTTCGACGATCCTGGAGGAGGCAAAGGAAGGGGACATCGAGGTGGTGAAAGGGGCCGCCGATATGGATATCCTGGAGGCCATGGAGAAAAGCGAGACCGCTCCGATAGTGCAGGTGGTGGCGCTTATCATCAGCGAGGCTGTTAAAAAAAGAGCCAGCGATATCCATATAGAGCCCCAGGAGAGGTCATTAAGGATAAGATACCGGGTCGACGGTGAATTATACGACGTTTTCGAATTGCCGAAAAAGAACCAGAACGCGGTTCTGGCCCGCATCAAGATCATGTCAGAACTGGATATTACCGAGAACAGGGTTCCTCAGGACGGCAGGTTCAAGGTAAAGCTGGAAGGCAGGGAGATCGATTTCCGTGTGTCCGTGCTGCCGGCGTCTTTCGGGAACAAGATCGTTCTCAGGACACTGGATAAAAGCAGCCTGACCGTCGGTATGGATTCTCTCGGTTTTTTGCCCGAGCCGCTTGACAATTTCAAAAAGGCGCTTCTAAAACCTTACGGCATTATTCTGGTTACCGGTCCCACGGGAAGCGGAAAATCAACGACACTTTACTCGATATTGACTCAGCTTAACGTCCCTGAGCGCAATATCGTGACGGTAGAGGACCCTGTTGAATATCAGGTCGAAGGTTTGACCCAGACGGCCGTTCGCCAGGAGATCGGACTGGATTTCTCCTCCGGATTAAGGTCTCTCCTCCGTCAGAACCCGGATGTTATTTTGATAGGGGAGATAAGGGACTACGAGACAGCGGATATCGCCATAAAATCCTCTCTGACCGGCCATATGGTGCTGAGCACTCTTCACACCAATGATTCAATAGGCGCGATCACCCGGCTCGCCAACATGGGGGTCGAGCCTTTTCTTTTAGCATCAAGCCTTTTATTGTCTTCCGCTCAAAGATTGCTTCGAAGGATCTGTCCTTCCTGCAAGGCTGAAGCCCACATCCCCAGGGACGTTCTAAAGGACCTGGAAGAGAGGTATCCGGAAGTCAAAGGAGTTGAAAAGTTCTATATGGGCAAGGGCTGTTCAAGGTGCAATAATACAGGTTACCTCGGCCGGTTAGGCACGCTGGAGACTCTGCTCGTGGATGACCAGATAAGGGAAATGATAGCCAGGGGATGTCCGGAAGGGGAGATCAAGAGCTATTTAGAATCAACAGGTTTCAGGACTTTAAGAGAGAACGCCATTACGAAATTCTGTAAAGGGTGGACAACCCTTGAAGAGGTCTTCAGGGTCACTTGATCCTGTCAAGAAAGGGACACCATGCCAAAATTTACGTATACCGCGAAAGACATGAACGGCCGGACATTGAGAGGCGGCGTCGAAGCCGGGGATAAGAAGCAGGCGTTAGACGTGTTGCGGAAAAAAGCCCTTCTGGTCCTGAAACTCGAGGCGGTCGGTAAAGGGGGCGGTGTGTTCTCGCTGTTCACCAGGACAAAAGTTTCGACAGATGAACTGGTGGTCTTTTTCCGGCAGCTGGCCACGATGATAGAGGCGGGTATCCCTGTTCTCACATCTTTTGATATCCTGATAGAACAGACTCCAAACCCGTCGTTGCGGCAGGTCCTGTCCGATGTAAGGGATTCTGTCAATACCGGAGTAAGCCTTTCCGAAGCCATGATGAAACATGCCAATATTTTCAGCGCGTTATTTGTGAACATGGTCCGCGCCGGAGAATCAAGCGGCACTCTTGACGTCATCCTGGACAGGATAGCCGTATACACTGAAAAAGCCAGCGCGCTTGAAAAAAAGATACGTTCCGCGCTTATATATCCCGCCGTTGTTTCATCAATGGCCCTTTTGGTCACCCTGGTCCTGATAGTAAAGGTTATACCTGTATTCAAGGAGATCTTTATCGGGTTTGGCGCTGAATTACCCCGTCCGACGCAGTTTATCATAAGTGTGAGCGATTTTATCAGAGCATATGCGTTGTTGATGCCGATCATTATTGCCGTGCTCATCGCGAGTTTCAGGTGGTATTTAACCACCACAAAAGGCAGGATGATGATGGATAACTTAAAACTGAAAATGCCGGTCTACGGACCTCTGTTGCGAAAAGTCGCTATCAGCAAGTTTACCAGGACCCTGAGCACCCTGGTAAAAAGCGGAGTGCCGATACTCGGTGCCCTGGAGATCGTGGCCAAAACAGCCGGCAATGTAATTGTTGAGAGGTCTATCGAGCGGGTAAGGGAAAGTGTCAGGGACGGTGAAAGTATTGCCGCTCCACTGGAGCGAAGCGGTATATTCCCGTTGATGGTTACACGTATGGTCTCAGTCGGTGAAAAAAGCGGCCAACTGGAAAAGATGCTTTCAAAGATCTCTGATTTTTATGATACCCAGGTCGACACGTCTGTTGACGGGCTGACAAGCATGATAGAGCCGCTTATTATCGCTTTTCTGGGGATCGTGATCGGCGGTATTGTCCTTTGTATGTTTTTACCGATATTCAAGATCTCCACGATAATCAATTTTTAAGGTTGTTAGACGTCTGAAAATTTGCATTTTAAAAATTCTTAGGTATACTATATTTTAGAGGAGATGAGGAAAGCATAATCTCAAATTTGTTCCTTGAAAGGAGGTGAGTAAGATGAAGAGCTTACTGGGAAAAAAGGGGTTCACGCTTGTTGAGATCATGATTGTGGTTGCTATTATAGGTTTATTGGCCGCGGTGGCTATCCCGAATTTCATGCGTGCCCGTGATACAGCGCAGAAAAATGCCTGTATAGCCAACCTGAAACAGGTCGATGGCGCAAAGACTCTATGGTCATTGGACTCAGGTGGCACAGGTACGCCTTCATGGACGGATCTTGTGACTGCTTATATCAAGAAAACTCCGAGCTGTCCGACAGGCGCAAGTTACAACATCAATGCGCTGGACGCGGATCCGACATGTAATTCCGGCATCGCCAGTCACACGCTGTAAACTGATCTTTTGACAGGTGTGCAAAAAACAGGGACTGTCCGTAAAAAGACAGTCCCTGTTTTTTTATAACTCAACTCAAATAGTCAGGAACTAAGTGCAGGGATATAGCGATTTTTATTTGACTCTGAGTAAGAAACATGATATACTTACAGTAGGAAATCATACCAAGAAGGAGGTGAGAAAAATGGTAGTCAAAGTAAGCAGTAAACATCAGGTTACTATTCCCAAAAATATCGCGGAAGCTTTTGATCTAAAAAAAGGCGATGTGCTGGAAGTGACGAGAAAAGGGAACAAAATAGTCATGGTCCCGAAAGAGGTCATCTATAAGGAAAAGTACCCGCAAAAGGATCTGGAAACGGCGGAGAAGGTTCTGTCAGAAGGATTGCCGGAAGAGGAAGTATCTTTCAAGTCCGGGCCGAAAATGATAAAGTCCTTAAAGAAAAGGATCAAAAAGTGAAATATATTGTTTTCCGTTCGTTCATCAGGAAGTTTGATTCTTACCAAAGGAAAGAGCAGGAGCTTGTTCTCGCGGCGCTGGAAAAGATTAAGGAATACATGGAGACCAGCCGGGCTCCGTACGGGCTGAGGATTAAAAAGCTATCCAGAAAAATTTACGAGGGAAGGATCAATATTCATCTCCGTATAGCATATTTCCGTGAAAGGGACATGGTAAAGTTTTTTTGCCTGGGGGGTCACGATGATATCAAGCATTGCCTTAAAATATTGAGATTAAAATAACAGCAACCCTGCGATCATCGGGGTTTCAGGACATCTACCTTGTAGTTGAGGAAAAATTCTGCGCAAACAAAGTTAAGATATAAAAAAGTAACACCATTTTTTCTTGAAATTTCGCGGAAAACAGGATAAACTATATATGTGCACTGTAACAAACATTTAAAAAGATTTTACAACCATATCTTTTTATGTGTGTTTTTAACTACTTTAACAAGGGATAATGATGTTTATTGATTCTTCTGTAATAATGCGAAATATAAAGAAGTCGCTGAGCGCTGCCGTTCTGGCGGGGTTTTGCGTCCAGTTCGTATTTTCCGGCGCATGGGCGCTTGTTGATGTGCCGGCGCTGCCTGGTGAAAATGTTGAGCGCCCTTCCGGAGAGTTCGCGAGGCTTGACATTGCGACGTTTACTGTTCCCGAGCATATCGGCGAGGTCAAAGTCCTGTATAAAGGATCCACGGATAAGTTTGTCGTTCATATTCAGGACGCTCATTGCAACCGGTATGCCCAGCACCGGATAGCTGATCTGATAAATTACCTCAACGCTGAATACGGGATCCGCACGGTCAATCTTGAAGGTGGTGTCGGTGAATATGATTT
>DAOVKF010000143.1 GCA_030631915.1 Candidatus Omnitrophota bacterium | reverse complement strand
GGTTCAGGGATCTCACGTCCCCGGGGAAATCCTCATGCACAAGGGACTGTATCTTATCATACGTCATGTCCGGCCGTATCAGGGCGTGACGGGAGAATACGCGCCTGGTATAGGTATCGACCACAAATACGGGCCTGCGAAAGGCATATACCAGCATGCAGTCAGCGGTCTCCGGACCGATGCCCTTAACGCTTAAAAGTTTGCCCCTGAGTTGCCGCGTATCCTCTCTTCGCATTTTTTTCAGGTCACCGCCGCACTCATCGATCAGGAACTTACAGACCTCCTTTAATCTGGCTGATTTTACGCGATGATAGCCGGAAGACCTTATGATCCTTGATAACCGGCTGATCTTTTCGCTTCCGATCTTCAGGGGGTCCATCATGCCCTCTTCCTTCAATCTTTTTATCGCTGTCGCCACGTTGCTCCACGCGGTGTTCTGAGTCAATACCGCCCCTACTATCACTTCAAAATCCGAATCCGCGGGCCACCAGCCCGGATCGCCGAAATACCCCTCAAGGAGCCCGTACATCCTGTTTATCTCCCGCCCCTTCACCCTCTTCATCCCCTGTCCGCCCTCCATTGCTCGGCCCTGCGTATCCTTTCCCCCACAGGCGGATGGTCATGAAAAAATATCTTTTTCACAGCTGCTGGTTCCGTGTCCGCCAGGTTCATCGACGCGAGCTTTCTCATCACTGAGATAAAAGTCCCGGCATTTCCGGTCATGTCAAGCGCGAAAGAATCCGCCTCACGTTCCAGCCCCCTTGAAAACAGATTCTGCAACGGAAGAATGGCCGGCCCGGACAATATCATCAAGAATACCAGGATCGGAAAAATAGACAGGTCCGCGGCCCCGGCCGCACCGGCAAAAACCGATATCCGATCCATTGCGCGGGCGAGAAGAAAAAATCCCGCCAGCGCCAGAGCGCCGGAAAACGCGATAAGACGCCATGTATGCCCGCAGGTGTAGTGCCCGAACTCATGCGCCACCACGGCCTCCACCTCATCCGGAGTGAACCTGTCCGTAAGCGTATCCGCCAGTATTACTTTACGGGTCCTGCCCAGACCGATAAGCGCGGCATTTGCCTTCTTTGTCTTCCGGCTGAGGTCTATCTGGCACACATCCAGCACGCGTATTCCCGCTTTTTGTCCCAGAGCCCGGATCCTTTCCTTAAGGACCTGATCGCTTATCGGGATATATCTGAAAAACAAAGGAATGATAATTACCGGCAGCAGCCGGGCGATCACGATCAAGAAGAATACCCATAAAAAAGCGGCTATTATCCACCATCTCGAGGGATAATTCCGCAAAACCAGATAGAACAGCTGAACTGCGGACATGGAGATCACGAGCGTCAGCACGGCGGATTTGGCCTCATCAATGAGCCATGAAGGAAAACGCTGGTTGGATAATCCAAAACGGTGTTCAACTGTAAAGGAACCAAAAAACCGCAATGGAAGCCCCATCACGTACATGAATACGAAAAACACGCTCATGTAGACAAAACAGGCCGGATGAAAATTCCGGGACAAGGCGCGCGCCGACTCGTCTACAGGGTACGACAAAAAAACCTGGAACACAAAGAGCGAAACGGCCGTGAGCAGGAGATCCGCCAGAAAAATGCGGGTTTTGACCGCGGAATATGTCTTCTCCCTGGATACGGCATATTTATCCGTCATATCCCGTATCCGCTTTTTATCTCCTGTAACGCTTCACTGGTCCTGTGCCTGACTTGTGTCGATTCCGCGTTCAGCAACGGTTCCAGCAGTTTTGCTTCTTCCTTTCCGCCCGCTATCCCCAGCACTTTGATGCATGCGAGTCTGACTGCCATGTGTTCGTCATCCAGATATTTTTTTGCCGCTTCCAGCGCTTCCGGGCTTTTCCGCTCGCCCAGAAGAAGGATCGCGCGGCTGGCGACGCGGGGATCACTGTTATCGGCCATGCGCGCCAGAGAAGCGTCCGCTTCAGCGCCCTTGATCCGCCCGACACTTTCGATCGCCGCGAACCGGACATTCGTATCCGGATCTCCCGCCAACCACGTCAATGCCTGGATACAATCGGACGTCCCTATTTTACCCAGGGACCGCGCGACCTCGAAACGCACTCCGGGATCGACATCCTGCACGAGCTGAAAAAGGTAAGGGACCGCCTCTTCGGATTTTATGTCACCTGCCGCCATTACCGCGAACATCCTGACCCGCGGGTCATAGTCCCCGAATACGCTGATAAAAAGCCCGATCTCCTTCTCCGGAGCGATCCTCGCGAGAGCCCTGACCACTTTATATCTGACATTGGGGTCATAATCGTTTAAAAGCTCCTTCAACGGTTCAACCGACCTGTCAGTACCTATCTTACTCAGAACCCGGGCCGCCGCCGCCCTGACCTTATGATCTCTGTCCTTCAGCATCGGAATGACCTTTTCCTCCGCCGAAGCGTCCCCTATGTCCCCGATAACCCGTAAAGCCGCTATACGGACAAACTCATTGTTCTTATCTCCCAGCAGCGGCAGGACATATTCCAGGGCCTCTTTCCCGTAACCCGGAAGGCTCCTCTGAGCATCCATGGAATGCCTTTTATCGTAAAGCTGAGAAACCAGACGTTTTATCTTGTAATTTCCCGTTGTCTCGCCGGCATGCGCCGCAAAATGGCCTGCGGCCAGGAATAAAGAAACCGCGACAACAATAAACTTTTTCATCACATCCTCCTTTGTTGGTCCATGGTCCACCGTCCGTGGCTCACCTGTTCCGGGGTCAGCCGCCGGACAACGCCGGCAGAAGTAACGATCGCCTGCACCCTGGGCCCTGCTGTGATCTACTTGGTCTTCTTCACCTTTTTTTTGCCGGGACTTTTCACTTTGGATAAGGCCTTCTTTTTCTTTTCGCCTTCGGTCCTGATCTTATCCAGCTCTTTCTTGTATTTTTCAAGTCCGCTGACCTCAAAAGTCCCCTTCGTCAGTTTATCCGCCACTTCCTTGCCTATTTTATAATAAAGTTTTTCCCTCTGGAGCGACACGCCCAGTATGTCCATCTGGATCTTGAACAATTTCGACATAATTATGACATTTTCCTCGCCCTTCTTCGCCACTTCACCGACCTCACTGCCGAATTTCTTCATCATCTGACCGTACTTCTCAAGCGTCTTACTCATGTCGTTTTTCTTGGCCATCCCATCCTCCTTTGTTCGTTAAAAATACTCTTCATTGACATACTTGCGCCTGCAGATCCCTCTTTTTGATCCTTCAATAAATGAGACAAGAAACCCTATCTCCGGGGAACGCGAAGTCTCTTTTATCCTGTCCAGGGCCTCTTCCTGATCCAGGCCGGACAAAAAAAGCTGCCTGTATGCCCCCTTGATCTCCTTTATCGCTTCTTTGCTCATTCCCGAACGTCTGAGACCCGTAATGTTTATACCCCGTATTACTGACGGCCCCCTGACCAGCATATACGGCGGAACATCCTTGTTCACTCCGTAAAATCCGCCTATCATCTCGTATCGGCCGACACGGCAGAACTGAT
>DAOVKF010000207.1 GCA_030631915.1 Candidatus Omnitrophota bacterium | reverse complement strand
TTAAACAGCTCACGCGCTTCCCTGTAAGCCGACTCCGTCTTTTCCTGTTCCGCGTGCAGTATGCCCTCTGTTTCGGCTATGACAGCCAGATCCCCGAAATTGTCCCTGGCCTGTTCGAGCAGCCGGTACGCCCGTTCAAAAGACTCCTCTGACCGGTCGCTCTCAACGAGGGAAAGAGCAAGCCCTGTAAATGATACGGGCATAGGCCTGTCCTGCTGCACCGATTTTTCGAAGTACATTACTGCCTTGTTAAGGTCTGCGGCCATGTACGCCCGCGCTCCAAGATAATATATATAGGATAGGAGACTGGTGCGGTACCCGGATTCCTCATGATAGACTTCTGTTTTACTTCCTATTCTTCCTTCCCCTGCCAGATCCATCAATTTCTCGACAACGCTCATCTGCCATGTCAGTTTCGGACTCTGTTCCAGCGCGCGTGTTATATACCTGCACACAACAGGCAGGACAACATAATTCCCGATATCCTGCATTCCCCCGTCTGCTATAACCCTCTCTAATGCGATCTCTTCTTCCGGATCCGACAAACCCTGCTCTATCCCGGCTCCTCTTATCTTCAGATCATCTAAAAACTCCGCCAGAGCCGGCCCACCCCTCTTGATCGCTTCGAATGCTTCCTGCAATATGACCTGTATAACCCGGGAAAGACGTTTTGAATCCTTTCCTGCCTTACCCTCGAGTGTATCCAGGACCGTATCTTCCGGTGGATGGCGCCTTATTATCATCGCTTTATCCCGCATATTTGCGTCTAGAACGGCCAGCATGCTCACTCTAACGCCTGACACCCCGCAGCCGCTCTCGTGTATACGCAGCCTTAGATCAAGCGTAAAATTGAACCCGGGGTGAAGCTCCTGGGCTGTATCCGCGTATTTATGCGCCTGCTTCAGCCTGCCCTTTTCTAAGGCCCGTTGCGCTTTACTCAACAGAAGTATTAGCCTCGCCATGTCTTTCGCGTCTTCGGGCAGCTCAGCGTCAAGATCGTCGCCGCGGTCCATAAAATGCCCTATTTCGTGAACCCTCCAGAACCCAAGTAATGGGACGACCTGTTCCATCAGGGACCTTCTTTCCAGCAATCCCAGCAGGAGCTCATAAACGGATGCCGGGATAAACATATTTAAGGCCCTGATCCGGCCCGTATCAGGCTCACGCCAGGTGCCGGCATGGGTTATAAGGCCTTCCGCGAGACCGGCGAGAGCGGGCTGATTATTTTTTCTGGCAAGTTCCTCTAATCCCTGTTTGAGCGCGGCGTCATCTATAATATATATGTCCGTCTCAGGAGCAACCTCACTGACAAAATCATACAGGGGATCTCCTTCGACCAGCGGCGGCCTCTGCCGTTTGAACACCAGTTCGTCACATACCAGGTTGACCGCTTTATGCTCTGATATCATGCCGGGAGCATCGGGCTCGCCCTTCAATGCCCTTACATCCCCTGTCGCCTGGTCAACAAAAAGCGCCGGGCCCCTGCTGGTATGCCCATGCGGAGTTAACAATAACGGCACAAAATATTCATCTACCATCCTTACGCTTATACCATTATCCCTGGCAGCAAAAACTTCTT
>DAOVKF010000131.1 GCA_030631915.1 Candidatus Omnitrophota bacterium | reverse complement strand
GGGATCCAAGGAGGTAGAATGGCCGGTTTTAAGGATCGTATTATTCGTGCTGCCAAGCTGGATGTCAGCCTGTATGAAGAGGTTGAGGCTGACACCGGGGCAATGGGTCAGGCTATGGGGATTGTTGTTCTCTCCAGTATAGCAGCCGGGGTAGGAAGCATAGCAAGAGGAGGGCTGGGCGGGGTTTTACTGGGGACCGCAGCAGCCCTTATCGGATGGTATATCTGGGCATATCTTATTTACTTTATCGGCGCGAAACTTCTTCCGGAGCCACAGACTAAAGCCGATGCCAGTGCATTACTGCGCACTATCGGATTTTCGAGCTCCCCCGGCTTGATCCGGGTATTAGGCATCATCCCGGCCCTGGGAGGGCTGGTTTTTCTATCAGCCTCGATCTGGATGCTGGCGGCAATGGTGATCGCGGTTAGACAGGCGCTGGATTATAACAGCACATTGCGTGCTGTAGGGGTTTGCGTGATCGGATGGATCGTTCAAACGTTGGTCCTTATGTTATTCTTTTTTATTTTAGGCGGACTTGCAGGGTAGCGCTCTGTCACATTTCATGCGATATATCATTATTTCCGATATTCACGGCAACCTGGAAGCCCTCGAGTCGGTTATAGAGTCATTTTCCGGATCTGATGAAAAAGAGATCCTGTGCGCGGGAGATATCGTCGGTTACGGGGCGGATCCTGAGGAGTGCGTTGACAGGGTCATTTCACAGGGTGCGAGGAACGTTCTCGGGAACCATGACGCGGCTGTAACAGGGAAGGCCGATACCGCCTTGTTTAACGCGAACGCCAGAGAAGCGGTCGAATGGACAGCGGACCGCTTGAGCCGGCATGCGAAAGACTATCTGAACGGTTTGCCGCTTGTATTTGAGAACGGGCTTTTTACCGTGGCACACGGAACCCTGCATGAGCCGGAAGAATTCATTTATATGATGAGCGGCGCAGAGGCAATGCATACCTTTGAGATATTAAAGACTCAGGTGTGTTTTGTGGGACATTCCCATGTGCCGGGCTGGTTCGCGCTGAAAAACGGGAAGGTGTCTTATTCTAACGGGAGCCGGATCAGGCTTGAGAAAAGCTCAAAATACATAGTGAACGCGGGTAGTGTGGGCCAACCCCGGGATAATGATAACCGTGCCTGTTACTGCGTTTTCGACCCGCAAAAAAAGGAGATCGAACTCCGCCGGGTGGAATATGACATAAGCAGGGCGCAGAATAAGATCATCGAGGCGGGTCTCCCGCCGGCGCTGGCCGAAAGGCTGGCGCAGGGCATGTAAAACAGGAAAAGAGGTAAACATGAAAAAGATGAGCGTGTTCAGGCCCGTGGCTGTCGGGGCTGTGCTGGCGGCGTTTTGTTTTTCTTTCTCCGGATGCGCGCAGTTAAGGGAGAAATTTGTGAGGAAAAGCAAGGAGGATGAAGAACCCGCTGCCAGGCGGTATTACGCCGTAAAGGCATACGATGTGCATCCGAGTCTTGAACTTTACACGAAAAGGTATATTTTTTGGAAGAACTGGCACAGCGAGCTTCTGGCCGTTCTCATGCACACTAATCACAAAAAGACCGTGGTTGCCGCGGAACAGACACTTTCGAACCTCATGGATATGCAGGGGATGCTCGTGGATGAAAAGGCGGAGGACCTGCAGGTCAGCATAGACGAAATGGCCGGGATAGAAGAGAAGATAAAAAGCGAAAGAATAACAAAGGGTAACGAGGTCAGGATGAGAAGAAAACTCGAAACTCTCGAAAGAAAGATAAAAAGAGATTTTTCATACACCAGGATGCGGGGATTTATACGGGACGATTTCAGGCAGCGGTGAAGCGCCTGCGGTCAAAAGATCTATCCCGGGGACAAGAGGCGGTCCGATCCGTTATTATGAAAGAAGCCGTTGATCGATTTATGTTCTTCATGGAACTGGAGAGGGGCGTCAGCCGCAATACTATCCAGTCTTACAGAAGAGACGTCGAGAAATTCACGGCATACATAAAAGGGATTAAAAGAGACCTGTCCGAAGTGGACAGGTCCGTGATCGTGGATTTCATGATGCATCTGAAGGGCCAGGGGCTTTCCACGGCGACGATCGCCAGGAACCTGGCGTCTTTAAAGACCTTCTGGAAATTCCTGGTATTCGAACGGATCGTTCCGGAAAATGCCGCTGCCGCGGTTGAAACGCCGAAAATATGGCAGAACATACCGGATGTCCTGAACCGTCAGGAGGTGGAAGAGCTCCTGAGGGCCCCTTCCGGGCGGGGATGGATGGGGATAAGGGACAGGGCCGTTCTGGAGCTCATGTACGCGACCGGGATGCGCGTGTCGGAGATCGGTGACCTGAAAACGACAGGCATCAACCTGGAAGCGGGTTTCGTAAGATGTTACGGAAAAGGCGGGAAGGAGAGGATAATCCCGCTGGGGCGTGAGGCGAAAAAGACCGTTGCAAGATACCTGGAAAGCGCGAGAAGAAAGCTGCAGCACGGTTCCGGGGATGACCATCTGTTCCTGTCCCGCCTCGGAAAAAGGATCTCCCGGCAGAGTATCTGGAAAATGATACAGAAATACGCTGCGGGGGCCGGAATAAAAAAACACATTACACCGCACATGCTCAGACATTCTTTTGCCACTCATCTTTTGGAGGGAGGCGCGGACCTCAGGAGTGTCCAGCAGATGCTCGGGCATGAGGACATTTCAACGACCCAGATATACACGCATATCAATAAGGAAAGGCTCAGAAAAGTCCATAAGCAGTATCATCCAAGGGCATAGTCAGGGGGACGGTGTAAGAACCATGGATCTGCTCGTAAGTCATAAGAACGCTGATTTTGACGCTTTGAGCTCTCTTGTCGCGGTGAAGAAGCTTTATCCCGGGGCGCGGCTCTTATTGCCGGGGTCCCGGGAGAAGTCGGTAAGAAATTTCATGAGCCTGTTCAAGGATAAGATCAAGCTCGAAAACGAAAAGACCTGCCGCATGGATGATGTCAGGCGTTTGATCGTTGTGGATAACCGGCACAGATCGCGTATCGGGATCGCGGGAAATCTTCTGGGTAAGAGGGGGTTAACCGTACATATTTATGATCATCATCCGCGCACAAGATTTGATATCAAGGCCGACAGGGACGTGTTTAAGGAAGTAGGCGCTACCGTCACCATTATTCTTGAGATATTGCTCAAAAAAGGCAAATTCAAATTTACCCCTCTTGAAGCGACCCTTATGCTCCTCGGCATATATGAAGAAACAGGGTCTCTTTCATACCGCGCCACGACCCGACTCGATGTTGATATGGTGGGCAGGCTGCTGGAACAGGGCGCCAACCTTAACGCCGTTTCGTCGTATCTGAACAGGGAGCTTGACAGTGATGAGTTGAGGGTCCTGATAGAACTCCTGGAAGCGGTCGAAACCGTCAATTTGCGCGGCGTGAACATCGCCTTCGCTTGCGCGGATGTGACAAAATTCGCCGGGGAGACAGGCACTGTTGTTCACAAGCTGCAGGATGTTGAGAACTATCCAGTGCTCTTCACGATGTTCAGATCAGGGGAAAAGGTGAAAGTGATGGCGCGCAGCCGCATAGAGCTCGTTGATGTCAACAGGCTGCTCGGGCATTTCGGCGGCGCGGGCCATTCCAGCGCGGCCAGCGCGAGAATTACGGGGAAAACGTTTGACGAGATCAAAACCGAAATACTCGGGGAGCTTCAGAAAGGGATACATCCGGCCATATTCGCGGGAGATATCATGTCTTTTCCGGTAACGACCGTGTCCCAGGAGGAGAAGGTTTCCGGTGTGCTGACGAAACTGAAAAGATCGGGATATAAAGGCGCTCCGGTCCTGGACGAGCGCGGCGATCTG
>DAOVKF010000186.1 GCA_030631915.1 Candidatus Omnitrophota bacterium | reverse complement strand
GACATACGCTTTCTCCCGCCTTTTCGCGGTCAGTTTTTTGGAGTCGTCTATTTTTTCGACAAATCCGGCATCATGGACCACGACCGCTGCCGCCACAACAGGGCCGGCCAGAGGGCCCCTGCCGGCTTCATCCACTCCCGCGATCACCGTATACCTGGCTGCCATGGCCTTTCTCTCATAGAAAAACCCCGGTTCATGGAACCTGTCCGGGATGATATCCTTATTCAACCCTCTCCTTGACCTTTATGGCTTTTTTACCTTTCCTGGCCCGTAGATAATATAATTTTGCGCGCCGGACCCTGCCTTTTCTTTTTACAGCGACCTTCTCGACCAGGGGAGAATGGATGGGGAAAACCCGTTCCACTCCTTCTCCATAAGATATCCTCCTCACCGTAAACATCTCCCTTATCCCGGACCCTTTTCTTGCGATAACGATCCCGCTGAAAAGCTGAATACGCGTCTTGTCTCCCTCTGTAACCCGGAAGTGAACATCCACGGTATCGCCTATCTTGAAATCAAGCTCGTCCTTTCTTCTGTATGCTTTTTCAAAGTGTTCCATCTGCTTCTTCATCTTATCTCCTCCCGTTAATTCTCGCGGCTCATCTCTTGTTTCCTTTTCTCTCCTTTACCCTCTGGCCCTTGACACCCGGCAGCCAGCAGATCCGGCCTCCGCTGTCGCGTCCGTTCCAGCGCCTGTTCTTTCCTCCACGCTTCTATCTTTCCGGGGTCCCCGCACAAAAGGACCTCGGGAACCTTCATCCGATTGTATTCCGAGGGGCGCGTGTATTGCGGATATTCCAGGCGGTCATCCTCGAATGACTCCTCTTTCAAAGACTCCCCCGCACCCAGGACGCCCGGTATAAGACGCACAACAACGTCACACAACGCCATGGCCGGGATCTCGCCGCATGTAAGAATGTAATCGCCTATCGATATCTCCATGTCCACCAGATCCCGTATCCGTTCATCAACTCCCTCATAATGGCCGCAGACAAGTATAATATGCTCCTGAAAGGATAATTCCCCTGCGAGCTTCTGATCAAGCCTTTCACCCTGCGGGGTCAAAAGAATAACCGCGGGCTTTATGCCCGGCGCCGCCTCTTTCTTTATGTCTGTCAATCCTCTGTCCACCGGCTCAACTTTCATGACCATGCCCGGTCCGCCGCCAAAAGGTTTATCATCAGCCGTACGATGCCTGTCATAAGTCCATTCCCTGAGATCGTGTATATTGATGGTACACTTTCCCTTTTCACGCGCTATCCTGAGTATAGACTCGTCAAATACTCCTTTAAACATCCCGGGGAACAAAGTAAGTATATCTATCTTCATTTGTGGATCCGTCTGCCTGTTCCGTTATAAGCTGGGCATTGTCACTAAGCGGCACCAAACTTCTTGATAAAACTCTTAACCGTATCGGACGGTTTCGCGCCGGTCTTCAACCAATAATCGATCTGCTCCATGTTCAGCGAGACGCTGCCTTCCTTTTTCCCGGGATCATAAAATCCCAGCTCTTCCAGGACCCTGCCGTCTCTTTTCGCTGATCTATTCACGGCAACGATCCGATAAAAAGGCTTTTTTTTAGCGCCCAGTCTTTTCAGTCTTAAAACTACAGCCATTTGTTTCCTCCTTTTATTCAGAAGTCAGATGTCAGAGGACTCCTTCTGTCTTCTGTCTTTCGTCCGCTTCACTCTTTTATGCGCCGGACCCTTGCCCCGACAGCAGAAAGCTTATCTTCGATATGCTCGTATCCCCTGTCCAGATGATACAGCCTTGATATCCTCGTGCGGCCCCGGGCCACTAATCCCGCGACTACCAGCGCGGCCGACGCTCTAAGATCCGAGGCCATCACCGGCGCGCCGGTAAGCCCCCCGGGTCCTTTAATAATGGCCGTGGATCCCTCCAGGATAATATCAGCGCCCATCCTGTTCAGCTCACTTATGTGTATGAACCGCTCAGGGTATATCTTTTCAGTTATCACGCTGATGCCGTCACTGATCGCGGCCAGACTCATCATCTGCGCCTGCAGATCCGTGGGAAAACCCGGATAAGTGAGGGTTGTAATGTCAAGCGCGCGGACAGAACCACCCGCACGCCGCACCTCGACTCCGTTCTTTCTTTTATCCACGGTTC
>DAOVKF010000090.1 GCA_030631915.1 Candidatus Omnitrophota bacterium | reverse complement strand
ATGAATCCCCTGGAACGCTCGGCTATTTTTTTGAACCTTGCGATCGGTGTGGTGGGCGCGGCAAGCAGTATGACGGGAAAATCCTCTTTATCCGCAAGACTTGTCAGCTCTTCAGTCTCTTCCATGGGCAGGTCCGGAACGATTATGCCATCCGCCCCGCTGTCCCTGGCATCCTTTATGAAACGTTCGACCCCGTGGTTAAAAACGATATTATAATAGGTCATAAAAACAAAAGGCACCCGGACATCGCTCCTCAGGTCCCTGACCAGCTTGAATATCTTTTTGACCGAACAGCCGGCTGAAAGCGAACGATGCACGGCCCGCTGTATCGTCGGGCCGTCTGCCAGAGGGTCGGAAAAAGGTATGCCCAGTTCTATGATATCGGACCCGGCCCGCGCCAGCGCGCGGACTATCTTTTTTGTCGCCCCCATCCCGGGATCGCCCGCGGTCACATACGGGATAAACGCTTTTTTTCTTTTTTCCTTCAGCTCACGGAACGTAAGATCTATCCTATTCATACTCGTGCTTCCTTATGATGTCCATATCCTTGTCACCGCGGCCTGACAGGCACAAAACGATTATATCCTTCTTATTTGTCTTTCTGGCCAGTTTTTTCAGATAATATACCGCATGCGCGGATTCCAGCGCCGGGATAATGCCTTCGGTCCGCGACAGGAGCTTCACCCCTTCAAGCGCCTGTTTATCCGTCACCGGCTCATATTTCGCGCGTCCGATATGTTTATAATAAGCGTGTTCGGGGCCGACTCCGGGATAATCCAGACCGGCGGAAACAGAATGGGCTATGCTTATCTGGCCGTCGGCGTCCTCCAGCAGAAAACTCCTGCTTCCGTGCAATATCCCCACTTTCCCCCTGTAAAGCGGCGCTGCATGATGTCCGCTGTTTATCCCAAGACCGGCGGCCTCCACACCGATAAACCGGACTTTCCTGTCCCTGAAAAACGGATGGAACATGCCGATGGAATTGCTGCCTCCTCCCACACAGGCCACAAGATATCCGGGCAGGCGGCCTTCTTTTTTCAGGATATCCCGCCGCGTCTCTTTTCCGATAACGGACTGAAAATCTCTTACCATCATGGGATACGGATGAGGCCCGACAACCGAACCTATCACATAATAAGTATCTTTGACATTAGTGACCCAGTCCCTCAGGGCTTCGTTGGTGGCGTCTTTCAAAGTGCGGGAACCGCTCTTAACGGGGATGACGCTCGCTCCGAGCAATTTCATGCGGAATACGTTCAGGCTCTGTCTGCGGATGTCTTCCGTTCCCATATAGACAACGCATTTGAACCCGAACAAAGCGGCCACAGTAGCGGTCGCCACACCGTGCTGACCGGCTCCGGTCTCCGCTATCAGGCGCTTCTTGCCCATTTTCAGCGCGAGGATAGCCTGCCCCAGTGTATTGTTGATCTTGTGGGCGCCGGTATGGACAAGATCTTCCCTTTTCAGGTATATCTTTCCGCCTCCCAGCTTCCGGGTCAATTTCTCGGCGAAATAAAGAGGCGTGGGCCTGCCCGCATAATCCTTGAGATATGACCCGAGAAGCTCTTTAAAATCGCGGGATCCGGATGTCCTGTCATAGGCATCTGTCAGCTCCCTCAAAGCGGGCATCAGGGTCTCGGGGACAAACCCTCCTCCAAAAGGCCCGAAATACCCTCTTTTATCCGGTAGTTTACGCGTTCCTGGCATTTTGAATGAACTCCTTTAACTTGTTTTCGTCCTTTTTCCCGGCGGATATTTCCACACCGCTGGCAACGTCGACACCGTAGGGGTGAACGGTCCTGACCGCCCCGGCGACATTCTGCGGGGTCAGCCCGCCCGCGAGAAAAAAGGGCATGTCGCTCCTGAAATCCTTAAGCACCCCCCAGTCGAACCTGGATCCCGTACCGCCCATCATCTCAGGGTGAAAAGTATCGAATAAAACATAGTCCGCGTCGACATATTCATCCAGGGGCCCTCCGAGTATCCTGTCCTTCACTTTAAACGTCTTGATGATCCTGAACCCGTCCACTGTCCCCCGTAAGGTTCTCTTGAGCTCGGCGCAGTACTCCGGACTTTCATCCCCGTGCAGCTGAACATGGTCCAGCCCGCAAAAGAGCACACATTCCCTCACTTCGTCCAGGGCCGTGTCCTTAAAAAGGCCTGTTTTCCCAATGTGCGCCGGCAGCTGATGTATTATTCCCTTTGCAGTATCCGGCTCCACTGTCCTGGGAGATCCTTTGGCAAAGATAAATCCCAGCAGGTCAGCGCCGTACTGGCACGATCTGACAGCGTCCTCCGCATTAGTCAACCCGCATATCTTTACTCTGACCATCCGTCTGTCTCCCACGGCCCGGGGTTACTCCCCCAGCAGTTCCCGCACCTTTCTGCCTATATTGTTGGCCCGCAGCAATATCTCACCTATAAGCACCGCGCTTACGCCGAGACTCTTCAGGAACATGATCTGCTCATAACTTTTAATGCCGCTCTCGGAAACTATTATCCTGTCTTCCGGAATATGCCTTATAAGCCTTTCCGTATTGGAAAAATCGACGTTAAAAGTCGATAGGTCCCGGTTATTGATGCCGATGACCGCGGAACGGGCCTTTACCGCTTTTTCCACTTCCTCCTCATTATGGACCTCCACCAGACAATCAAGCCCGGATTCTCTGGCAATATCCTGGTAATCGATCAATTCCTCAAGGGTAAGAAGCCGGGCGATCAAAAGTATGGCGTCCGCGCCGTTGGCGGCCGACTGATATACCTGATATTCACTTATGATGAAGTCCTTTCTCAGGACAGGGACGCTGACCCTTTCTTTTATCATGTTCAGATATTCCAGTTTGCCGTCAAAAAACCGTTCATCGGTCAAAACGCTTATAGCGCTGGCTCCGGCGGCCTGATATTCCCAGGCTATCTGTGAAGGATTGAAATCACCCCGGATTATCCCTTTCGACGGCGAACTTCTTTTGATCTCCGCGATAAGGTTAATGTGTCCCTTCCGTGAGATATTTTTTTTGAACATGCTTCTTGTGCACAGTGACCGCGTTTTCTCCTTCAGCTCGCTTAACGGGACCTTCGCCCGCGCGGCATCGACCTCTGCTCTTTTCTTCTCTATGATCTTGTGTAGGATCATGTTCTTACCTGTTTATCCGTTCGTCATGCGTATCAGTTGTTCGAGCTTTTCCCCGGCCTTTCCCGAGCTTATTGACCCGCGGGCGGCCTGAACGCCTTCGGTGAGATCCCCGGCCCTGCCGGCGGCCATCAGGGCGATACTGGAGTTCATTAACACGATGTCCAGACGGGGCCCTTCTTCACCTGAGAGAACAGCCCGTACCATGCCCGCGTTCTCTCCGGGCGAACCCCCGCTGATATCCTCCATGGAAGCTTCATCTATCCCGAAATCCGCGGGCGCCACATAGTATGACCTCACTTCCCCGGAATCCAGTTCACTCACTTTCGTCTTTCCGGTTATCGCGACTTCGTCAAATTTGTCCATTCCATACACGACATACGCGCGTTCGACCCCGAGCTTTCCGAGCACTTCCGCCATTGTCCCGGTAAGCCCTTCGTCATATACCCCCATGACCTGGCACGTAGCCGAAGCGGGATTTGACAGCGGCCCGAGCAGATTGAATATCGTCCGCACACCGAGTTCTTTTCGCGGGCCCGCGGCATGCCGCATGGCTTCGTGAAACAACGGCGCGAAAATAAAACCGATGTTGATAGTGTTAATGCACTTCTCGGTCACTTCCGCGGGCGCGTCGATCCTGACGCCTAACGCCTCCAGGACATCCGCGCTGCCGCACCGGCCCGATGCTGCCCGGTTCCCGTGTTTGGCGACCTTTACCCCGCATCCGGCAACGACGAAGGCCACCGCGGTCGATATATTGAACGTATTCTTGCCCGTTCCTCCGGTTCCGCATGTATCCAGTATCACGTCTTCAGCCGGATCAGCACTGACGCCGCGGGCGCGGACCGGCCTCACGTTTATCTTGAGTGATCTCTCTCTCATCACTCTGGCCGCGCCGGTTATCTCACCGGCGGTTTCCCCCTTCATGTGCAGGCCGATCAAAAGCGCCCCTATCTGGGCGGGCGTAGTCTCGCCGTTCATGATCCGGTCAAAAACCGCGCGGGTCTCTTCTTCCGTAAGGTCCTCAAATCCGCTTATTTTTTTTATCGCCTTCTTTATATCCATGATCGCGCTCCGGGTTCAACCCTCTCCCTGGACAGACAAAAAATTCTTCAATATCTTTTTCCCCTCAACGGTTAAGATCGATTCGGGGTGGAACTGGACACCCCATACCGGCATATCCCTGTGACGCAGCCCCATTACTTCGTCCGTCTCTGTCCAGGCCGTAAGTTCCAGGGGGCTTTCCAGGCTCGCCGGAACAACGACAAGTGAATGATACCGCGTGGCAACGAACGGAGACGGCATCCCGTCAAATATCCCTTCTCCCTTGTGATATATATCGCTTACCTTGCCGTGCATTATACTGTCGCCCCTTGCGATCTTTGCGCCGAAAACTTCCGCTATGCTCTGATGCCCCAGGCACACTCCGAGTAACGGTATCTTCCCGCTGAATTCCCGGATGACGCTTTTCGAAATACCCGCCTCGTCCGGCCTGCCCGGCCCCGGTGAGATTATGATCCGACGCGGCGAAATATCCCGGATCCGGTCAAGCGTTATCCTGTCATTGCGATAGACTTCCGCTTCTTCACCCAGCTCACCGACGTACTGCACCAGATTATACGTAAAGGAATCGTAGTTGTCTATTACCAGTATCATTGTAATTCCTTCTCCGCGAATTCTATCGCCTTTATCATGGCCCTGGCCTTGTTAAGGGTCTCCTCGTATTCCCTGACCGGGTCGGAATCAAGCACTATGCCCGCTCCGGCCTGGATATGCGCCGTGTCCCCGGTCATTACGACCGTCCTTATCGTAATGCACATGTCCATATTACCCGAAAAACTTATATATCCGACGCAGCCGGCGTAAGGGCCGCGACGGACATTCTCAAACTCATCAATAAGCTCCATGGCTTTGACCTTGGGGGCCCCGGTAACGGTACCGGCCGGGAACGTTGCCCTTATGAGATCATAAAGGTCCCTGTCGGCCGCGAGAGTACCCGTGACGTCGCTTACGATGTGCATGACATGCGAATACTTCTCGACACACATTATGTCCCTTACCTTTACACTGGAATAATCGCATACCCGGCCGATATCGTTCCGTCCCAGATCGACGAGCATGATATGCTCCGCTTTTTCCTTGGGGTCGGACAGCAGTTCTTTTTCCAGGAGCGTGTCTTCTTTTTCGTCCTTTCCGCGCCTGCGCGTCCCGGCGATCGGCCTTACTTCCACCATCCCATCCTCGCAGCGGACCAGTATTTCAGGCGAAGATCCGATTATCTGATACTGATCGAACCGCAGATAGTACATATAAGGCGAAGGGTTGATGGACCTCAGGGCCCTGTATATCGAGAACGCGTCCGCCTCTGTCTTCCTCTTCAACCTCTGGGAAAGGACCACCTGGATAATATCCCCGCAGGATATGTGTTCTTTCGCTTTCTTGACGACCTCGCAGAACTCCTCCTGCGTAAAGTTCGACTCCATGCCCGCGGGAGCAGGGCCGATCGGCCTCTTCTCCGGCTCCGGCGCCGGGCTTTTCAGCTTTTCCATGATACTGTCTATCCTGCCGCAGGCCTTTTCATACACAGAAGCCGGATCTTTGTCGATCACGGCGTTGGACACGACCTTTATCTTGCGGTCCACATGGTCAAAGATGATAATAGTATCCGTGAGCGCGAACTGCATATCCGGGATATCGAATTCCTCGGGATTGTTGTCGGGTATATCCTCAAAAAACCTGACCATGTCATAGCCGATATATCCGACAAGACCGCCGCAAAATCTGGGAAGCCCGCTGACACTGACAAACTTAAAATCGTCCATAATAGATCTTATCTCGTCTATCGGATCTTTTTCAGTCACGTATGAGTCAACGGAACCGCCCTTTTCCACGGTTATTCTTCCTTTACTGCTTTTAATGACAAGCGACGGATCGCTTCCAAGGAACGAATACCTGCCGAGGCGTTCTCCGCCTTCGACAGATTCAAGTAAATACAGGAATTTTCCCTCGCTGATCTTCATGAACGCGGAGATAGGGGTATCAAAATCCGCGAGCATCTCGCGATAAACCGGGATGACGTTGCCTTTGCGGCTTAATTCAATAAATTCCTCTTTATTCGGGAAATACATGTTCTCCTCCCGACTCCCCTGGCCGCTCTTTATACACTTCTTCAGGGTCAAAGACGCGTTCAGCTTCTATGACCATGTTGCCGCTGT
>DAOVKF010000041.1 GCA_030631915.1 Candidatus Omnitrophota bacterium | reverse complement strand
TGCTGCGCCTATGGGGGCGTTCAGACTCGCGATATTCGAGGCCATGCGGCTGATCTGTTTGACACGCGCTACGGGTAATTTCATCTTTTTGGCTATATCACTGAGCTGCGGGTTCCTTTTCTTGGCCTGGGTGAGCTGCTTTTTTACCTTCTGGAACCTCATCAGCATCTCCATCACATAGACCGGGATGCGGACGGTTTTGCCCTGATTTGCCACAGCCCGCGTGATATACTGTTTTATCCACCACGCGGCATAGGTGCTGAAACGATATCCTTTTTCCGGATCATATTTGTTTACCGCTTTCATGAGTCCGAGATTCCCCTCTTCGATCAGGTCCAGCATGGGCACACCGAGATAACTGTACTTTTTCGCGATGTTTATCACCAGACGAAGATTGGCTTTGATCATCCCCTGCCTGGCTTGTTTGTCGCCCTTTTTCACCCTCCTGGAAAGTTCGCGTTCCTGGTCAGCAGTTAAAAGAGAAAGAGATCTTATATCTTTGAGATACAGTTTTATCGCGTCCATGCTTTCACCTCCGAAATCGAGACATTGTCCCTACGCTACCTCTCTGACGGCCGCCTGTGCCGCGGCAAGCCTTGCTATGGGCACACGGAACGGTGAACAGCTTACGTAGTCCATCCCGACCCTGTAACAGAACTCGATGGATTTCGGGTCCCCGCCGTGTTCCCCGCAGATACCCACTTTCAGGCCCGGCCTGGTCTTTCTCCCCCTTTCGATACCGTAACGGATAAGCTGGCCGATACCGTCCTGGTCGATGGTCTGAAATGGATCATCGGGGAGTATCTTTTTATCAAGGTACTCCGGCAGAAAACTGCCTATGTCATCGCGCGAAAATCCGAATGCCATCTGAGTGAGGTCATTGGTCCCGAACGAAAAGAACTCGGCTACCTTTGAGATCTTGTCCGCCGTTAAAGCGGCGCGCGGTATCTCTATCATGGTCCCCACCATAACGGGAAGCTTTTTGATCCTGTATTTTTTCAGGACTTCTCCAAGGACGCGTTCAACGATCATATTTTGATCCTGCAATTCCCTGTCGAGGCCGACGACCGGTATCATTATCTCGGTGAAGACCTTTTTCTTCGCTTTCACCAGCTCAGCGGTCGCCTCAAGGATCGCCCTCACGGACATCTCAGTGATCTCAGGGTAGGTCACCCCTAACCTTACTCCACGGTGGCCCATCATCGGATTGTTCTCCCGCAGTATCGCAATGCGTTTTTCCATATCCGCCATTTTTATATTAAGGCTCCGGGCCAGCTCCTTCAGCTGATCTTTCTGATGAGGCACGAACTCATGAAGCGGCGGATCAAGAAGCCTGACTGTCACGGGAAGACCGCGCATGGCTTCAAGTGTGCCCTTGATGTCTTTCTTTACGTAGGGGAAGAGCTCTTTTAACGCCTCTTTTCTTTCTTCAGCCCCTTCGGACAAGATCATCCTGCGAAGTTTGAACAGGGGTTTTTCCGACCCTTTGCCGTAAAACATATGCTCCATCCTGAAAAGGCCTATACCCTCGGCGCCGAACCCTCTCGCTTTTTTCGCGTCTTCCGGAGTATCGGCATTTGTCCGGACCTTCATCCTGCGCATCGAATCGCATATGCCGAGGAATTTGTTTAATACCTTGTTCTCTTCCGCGGCGTCAACCATGGGAAGCACGCCCTTATACACAAGGCCTTTGGTCCCGTTAAGCGTGATCCAGTCGCCTTCTTTCAGCGCAGTATCACCGGCAATGACGCGCTTCTTCCTGTAATCGATCTCCAGGTCGCCGCATCCGACGATACAGCATTTGCCCCACCCGCGGGCAACGAGCGCCGCGTGGGAGGTCATGCCGCCGCGCGCCGTAAGGACCGCCTGCGCGGCTCTCATCCCCTCGACGTCTTCAGGATTCGTCTCTTCGCGGACAAGGATGACCTTTTTGCCCTTCCTGGTCCATTCCACCGCGGTCTCCGCGTCCATGACTATCGTCCCGCTGGCGGCCCCGGGCCCCGCAGGTAGGCCTTTTACCATAAACCTGTTCTTTTCCTCTGCCACGGGGTCTATGATCGGGTGCAGCAGTTCTTCCAGCTGTTCCGGCCTGACGCGCATGACCGCCTCTTTTATGGGAACGAGCCCTTCTCTGACCATATCGACCGCCATCTTGACCGCCGCGGGACCGTTCCTCTTCCCCACACGGGTCTGAAGCAGGAATAATTCTCCGTTCTCTATGGTAAACTCGATGTCCTGCATATCCCGGTAATGCTTTTCCAGCCTTTTCTGTATGCCGTCAAGCTGTTTATATATTTTCGGCATCACCTGAGATAACATTAAAAGATGTTTGTTGTGGTCGCTCTGCGAGTTCCTGTTTATGGGGGCAGGCGTTCTTATTCCGGCGACGACGTCCTCCCCCTGGGCGTTGATCAGGTATTCGCCGTAAAACCGGTTATCACCGTTACCCGGATCCCGGGTAAAAGCGACACCGGTGGCGCTGTTAGCACCCATGTTGCCGAATACCATTGCCTGGACGTTGACCGCGGTGCCCCATTCATCGGGGATACTTTCGATACGGCGATACGCCTCGGCTCTCTTGCCGTTCCAGGAAGCGAATACAGCGCCTATCCCTCCCCAGAGCTGTTCCCGGGCATTGTCCGGGAATTCTTTCCCCAGGACGCCCCTGATCTTCTTCTTATAACTCTCGCACAGATATTTCAGGTCCCCGGCATCAAGCTCCGTATCCAGTTTTACGCCTTTTGCCTCTTTTTTCTTTGCAAGAAGTTCTTCCAGCTGCCGGCGGATACCTTTGCCTTCGGCCGGTTCTATTCCCGCGGCTTTTTCCATGACAACGTCCGAATACATGGTTATGAGACGGCGATACGCGTCATACGCGAACCGTTCATTACCACTCCGCGCTATAAGCCCCTGTATGGTCTTTCCGGTAAGGCCGACATTGAGAACGGTTTCCATCATGCCCGGCATGGACTGGCGCGCGCCGGAACGAACGGATACAAGAAGCGGATTTCCGGGATCACCGAACTTCCTGCCCATAATGGCTTCCACCTTCCTGAGAGCGGCGGCCGCCTGATCTTTTAATCCGGAAGGGTACCTGCCGTTATGCTGATAGAAATATGAGCATACTTCCGTGGTAATAGTAAAACCCGAAGGCACGGGCAGCCTGAGCGCCGGATGACCTGCCATTTCCGCCAGGTTAGCTCCTTTCCCCCCTAACAGGTTTTTCATCTCCGCTTTTCCGTCCGCTTTACTGCCGCCAAAAAAATATGCGTATTTTTTTGATCCCCTGGCCTTCTTTTTTACCGCTTTCCTCACCGCCATTTTTACCTCACCATCCTCTTCGTTGTTTGTTGTTGGTGATCAGCCGTTCATGGCTGATCACGATCCACTATTCACTGAACGAACCAAGCCTGCTTTTCAGCACGTTCTTCACCTGAGAAGCTTCGATCCTGTCCTGCTCCATAGTGTCCCTGTCCCTGACAGTGACCTTACCGTCACTCAGGGAATCCACATCCACTGTAACGCAGAACGGCGTGCCGATCTCATCCTGTCTCCTGTATAACCTTCCTATGGCTGCGGTATCGTCATATATGACCCGATAACCGCCTTTAAGATCGTCCCGAAGCCTGTGCGCCATTTCCACCACCTCGGGCCGGTTCTTGAGAAGCGGAAGCACGGCCGCTTTTATGGGCGCCAGGCGAGGGGCAAGAGAAAGATACACGCGTTTACGCTCCCTCACGACCTCGGTCCTGTACGCGTCCACAAGAAAAGCAAGGACCGCCCTGTCGATCCCCCCGGAGGGCTCTATTACGTAGGGAGTATAGCTTTCCCCCGCGGCGGCGTCAAAATACACAAGATCCCGGCCGCTCAATTCGGAGTGTTTCTTCAGGTCATAATCCGTCCTGTTGGCGATCCCTTCCAGTTCCGCCCATCCCATGGGAAAAAGAAACTCGACGTCATGGCATTTCTTCGCGTAATGGGCAAGCTCGTCTTTCCTGTGCTCGCGTAATCTCAGATGTTCCTTTCTTATCCCCAGAGAACAATACCAGTCCATGCGTTCTCCCAGCCAGTATTCGTACCATTTCTCGTCTTCGCCCGGCTTGACGAAAAACTCCAGTTCCATCTGCTCGAATTCCCGGCTCCTGAAAATAAAATTCCCCGTGGTTATCTCGTTGCGGAAAGCTTTACCTATCTGCGCGACACCGAACGGAAGTTTGCGTCTGCTGACGGTAAGGACGTTCTCAAAATTCACGAAAATACCCTGCGCCGTTTCCGGACGGAGATAAACGTCCTGGGCCTGCCCCTCTACCGATCCCACCTGAGTTTTGAACATAAGGTTAAAGCTCCGGGGTTCGGTAAGTTCGCCGCCGCATTCAGGGCATTCCTTCCCGCTGATCTTGTCCATTCTGAACCTTTTCTTGCATCCCCTGCAGTCCACCAGAAGGTCGGCGAAAGACGCGATATGGCCCGAAGCTTTCCATGTCTCCGGATTCATGAGGATAGCGGCATCGAGCCCTTCGACGTCCGTACGCTCATAGACCATGCGTTCCCACCAGCTGTCTTTCACGTTCTTTTTAAGCTCCACGCCGAGCGGGCCGTAATCCCATACACTACCTATACCGCCGTATATCTCACTGTCCTGAAATATAAAACCCCTTCTCTTGCAGAGATTGGCTATATCTTTCATCTCCACGTTACCGGTCGTCTTTTTCGCTTCCGTCATTTATCTCTACCTCCGCCCCTCATTTATCTATACCTTTCGCAGCACGCCGGTCCTGTCCATGTCTTCAAGGAACTTCATCGATCTCATCTGCCCGCCGATATAGTATTGTATGAACTTTTTGAGGATCGCCTCAGCCTCTCTGCCCACCACCTTGCTGACCTTGACCTGCCGGGCCTTTGTGAACGGGATGTCATGTATCCGTCGCATAAAATTGCGGGTCCCGGAGGATATCTCCATAGATGCACCCTCCTTTTTCGCGCAATCGCGGCATACGATCCCGCCGCACTTTACGCTGAAACGGAAATCTTCCGGCAGAGATGAAGAACATCCTGCGCACTCGTCCAACCTGGGACCCAGTCCGATCGCATCCAGCAATTTGATCTCGAATATCCTCCCTGCGCGCCTTGGGCTGGATTCGGTCGCCAGCAAGCGCAGGCCTTCCAGAATGATCTCATAAAGTTCCGTGTTCGCTTCGTGATCATTGCTGACCGCGTCTATCAACTCTATGAAATAATTCGCGTATGTCAACCGCTCGATGTCCTTTCTCACGGGAAGAAAGAAATCGACCGCTTCACAGCGGCTTATAAGATCCATCCCTTTCTTCCTTTTCCCGTAGAACAGAAGCTCGCATTGCGTAAAGATCTCAAAATTTCCGGCAAACTGCGGATAAGGGTTTCTGGCCCCTTTCAGCACTCCCCGTATCTTACCGTATTCCCTGGTAAATATGACAAGGATATAACTTGTCTCCCTGAGCAAATATTTCCGTAATATGATCCCTTCAGCTTTTAACGCAGCCATGTTCGTGATCCGTTGCTCGTATCCCGGTTCCTGTAAAGCGCTGAGGCTGCTCCGGGGTGTTCCATACCAGAAGAAGAGTAAACTTCTACAACCGGTAGTGTCCGTTTAAACTTTATTTTTTCCGGCTCCCGGCTCCCAGCTCCTGTCAACCGCTTTCCCTCTCGGCATACGGCGGCGTGACCGAGCCGCCGGAAATGACCAGTTTCATGCCGTCTTCCACGCTCATCTTGAGAAATTGAATATCATCCTTTGACACCATCAGAAATATCCCGCTTGTGGGATTGGGCGTGGTCGGTATAAAAACGCTGATACCGTTCTGTCCCAGAACCGCCCTTACCTCTCCCTTGGTCGTGCCGGTGGTGAAACCGATCGAATACACGCCTTTTCGGGGGTACTCGACCAGCACGACCTGTTTAAAGATCGTCTTTCCATGGCCGATAAAAGCCGATGATATCTGTTTGATAGCGTTGTATATCTTTCCCATTATCGGGAGCTTTATCAATATGCTCTCCCCCCATGAAAAAAACCTGTTAATGGCCAGTATCCGGGCGGCCCACCCTATGAACGCCACGCCAAAGACCACCAGTAAAAGCAATACGCCTTTGGCGATAAACACATGCTGGATATCCGTCCCGGCCCCCGCGAACAGCCGCAAAAACGGCTCAAGCACGATATCATTCACCTTCAGGACCAGAAATCTTACTATCATTATCGTTGCCGCGACCGGCAGCAATATTATCATCCCGTTCAAAAAACCGATAAAAAACCTGCGCCACAATGTCTTCATAACAGCACCTGAAATACAAGTAAAGCCGACAGCGCCCCCACGATACAACCGGCGAGCACTTCCCATATCGAATGCACGCCTGTCATCATGCGGCTCCTGGCAACAAGGACCGCCAGCAGAAATACCAGCCCGCTTACCAGCGGATTTAAAGTGAGAAGGGAGACGCTCACCCAGATCGCGAACGCTACCGCGGAGTGCCCGCTCGGCATGCCGCCCCGGAGCAGGCTCTCTTCCCTCCTTATCACCTTGACCAAAAGCACCGACCCCACGCAGACAAGCATCGCGATCAGCGTTATGTGCCACGGGGACTGTTTTATCCTGATCAATAATCCTCCCGCGCGCAGATCGACCCGATTCGCTACCAGAAGATATCCCGTCACTCCGGCGTTAACGGCTGCGACAAAGACCGCGCCGGCGGAAACATCCTTGACGATCTTGATGACGGGGTGAAACTCTTTTTTTACGATAAGATCGGCTAAATGTTCGATCGCCGTATTGAACATCTCGGCCACGAGAACGAATGTGATGGCGAAAAGGAGAAGTATGATCTCCTCGTGGTCGAGATTAAGATAAATGCCGGCGATCAGGACAAAAAAACCGGCGATAAAATGCAGGCGCATGTTCCGCTCGCGATGGAGGCTATGTATAACGCCTTCCAGGGCGGCATTCACGCTCTTAAAAAAACCTTTCATGTCGATCACACCTTTCTGATCTTTTGAAAAAGCCTGTCCTCTTCTTTCCGCATGCGGACCTGCCCCTTTTTTGTCCGGTCCTCATGACCCGTAAGGTGGAGTATCCCGTGTATCACGTAAAGAGCGGTTTCTTCGTCAAAAGACGTTCCGTATTCCTTCGCGTTCTGAACCGCCTTATCGGAAGAGATCGCGATATCGCCTAAAAAGCCTTCCTGCCCCGGTTCGGGCTCCACCTGCCGGAATGCCAGCACATCCGTCGCGGCGTCTTTCCCGAGGTACCTGCGGTTCATCGCGCGTATCCTCTGATTCGAGATAAACACGATATTTATCTCGCATTCTTTCCTGCCCAGCTCATCCAGCGTTTTGTTCGCGGTCTTTATTATCCCTGGAAGAGCTATCGGCCTTCTTTGATTTTTGTTTTCGCAGTTTACTTTTGACATTCGGTTTTCCGCCGGATGTTTTCGCCCCTTCGTCCGGGTAACTCGCGCGCGTATGAAAGATCGCCATAAGTCCTCTTACAAAAGAATCGGCGATCTCGTGCATGTCTTTCAGGGTCAGGTCACATTCGTCCATCTGGCCGTCTATGAACCTGCTGTTAATGACCTTCTTTACCAGCTGCCTTATGTTCGAGGGCGTGGGTTCGTCGAGCGCCCGGCTTGAAGCCTCGATAGAATCCGCCAGGAGCACTATCGCGATCTCCTTTGTCTGCGGTTTCGGGCCCGGATACCGGAAACTCCCCTCGTTCAAGGTGCTGTCATCCTTGGCCGCCTCAAGCGCTTTCTGATAAAAATACGCCATCAGACTGGTCCCGTGATGCTGTCTGATAAAGTCTGTTATCGCGTTGTTCAATTTGTATCTGTTCGCCATCTCGACCCCTTCTTTCACGTGCTTTCCGATGATAAGCGCGCTCATGGAAGGAGTCAGGCCGGTATGCTTTGACCTCTCTCCCATCTCGTTTTCGCTGTAATACTGCGGTTTGCTGAGTTTCCCTATATCATGATAATATGCCCCCACCCGCGCGAGAAGGCCATTGGCGTTTATGCTGTCACAGGCCGCTTCCGCCAGACTGCCCACCGTTATGCTGTGATGATACGTCCCCGGGGTTTCCATGGCCAGCTTTTTCAAAAGCGGATGGTTGAGATCCGACATCTCAAGCAAACTGATGTTCGTGGAAACCTTAAAGATGTACTCGAACACGGGCAGCAGACCCATGACAATAAGACCTGACAGGAGACCGCTGGATATCCCCCAGAGCCCGTCCCTGAGATAAACGTTCATCTCAATACCGTTTATAAGCCCGGCACATATGATCGCCAGGAACTTCGCCATGCCGGCCAGCAGGCCGGCCCAGAGTATGCTGGCACGCCGTCTCGCCCCCCTGACGGCATACATGCCTACAGCGCCTCCGACCATAAGCACCAGGGCCACTTCGATGCCTCCTCCCGTAAGCACGGCCACAAGGATACTCATCAGGATCACGCTTAAGAACGCGGCATTGAATCCTATAAGCAGCATAAGCATCATGCTCATGCCTGAGACGGGGATAAAGTAGCTTGGCTGCGGCATCCGTATGACAATATCCGCCACTATGATAATAAAAAACATGGCCAGAAGCATGATCGTGATATCTTTCGTGTTCCGCAAAAAATTCACCTGCTGAACAAAGGCCATGTACACTGTCCCTATAAGACCAAGAAGTAAAAAGAGCAAAAGTGTCCCCATGAAAAACATCCTGGATCTTTCTTCCTTCAAAAAACCCGTGAGCTGGGACAGCTCCGAGATATGACGGTCATTGACCCTTTTCCCCTTTTCGATGATAAGCTCATTCTTCTTGACCTCCCAGGTCTGACACACGGGCTGTACCTTCCGCACCGCCGCCTCCCGTTCAGCGGATGTCCGTTTTTCATCCGCTTTGAGGCTGGGCTCAAGATACGCGGCGAGGAGAGCCGCTGTCGCCTGTCTGATCTTTCCTTTTTCCCCGAAATACGCGTAGATCTGAGCATCCGCCGCAGACCGGATATTACTCCTGTCAAACAGGTCCCCGGAAACACAGGGGACCCGGTTCCCGGATTCCCTGTCATAGATCACTACTTTATCCGTACCCTGTGCTTCCAGGATGCGCCGGGCGTCATCATCGATACAACCAGTCTGGAACAGGTCGCCCGCGACCCGCACCACCCCTTTCCGCAGCCTCTCCGCATCGGGATACCCCAGAAGAACTTTGCACTGTTTATCCGTAAGTTCCGCGCCGGTCCTTTTCCGCAGATTATCCGCCTTTTCTGACAGGTGGATATCTTTGCCGGCCTCATCGGCCAGTACGGCAAAAAATGTCTCCAGGCCGCCCCTTGCGTCCCTTTCCACTGCCGTATCGCGGCAGAGAAAATATGGGACGGCACGCGGAGCGCGCTCACACGCGGAGCGGGTCTTTTCCTCGTCCACTCCCCAGTTATAAGTGAAATCATACGGCGCGTAAACATCCTTGAGCGCGATATCCCCCTCGTGTATTCTCCTCTGATACAACTGCGGGTTTATAAAAATACTCGATAAGGACAGCACCAGGAAAACCGCGATCAAAAGGACCGAAATGGTTTCCCTTCGCTTCAGTAAATTCACCTTTTTCCATTCTCCGGAGTTAGAATTATTTTTCATCTTCCGAGTCCGATCTTCTTCGATATACTTCTATTATCCTCTGCACAAGTTCATGCCTCACCACGTCTTTCCCTTCAAGCATGACAAAACTGATGCCTTCCATGTCCCCCAGGATGGACCTGGCGTGCAAAAGCCCCGACCCCCTGTCCTTTGGAAGATCGCTCTGCGTTATATCCCCTGTTATAACCGTTTTTGAGTCGAACCCGAGCCTGGTCAGGAACATCTTCATCTGTTCAGGAGTGGAGTTCTGAGCCTCGTCCAGTATGATAAAGGAATCATTAAGGGTCCTTCCTCTCATGAAAGCCAGAGGGGCCACTTCAATTATACCTCTGTCACGATAATCCTTGACCATATGCGGTTCGACCATATCCAGAAGGGCGTCATATAACGGCCTTAAATACGGGTTCACCTTTTCATAGATATCGCCGGGTAGATACCCCAGGCTTTCACCCGCCTCGACCGCCGGCCTTGTCAGTATGATCCTGGACACCAGATTCTTCTTAAGGGCGTTCACCGCCATGGCCATGGCGAGGTAGGTCTTTCCCGTTCCCGCCGGCCCTATACCGAACACGATGTCATGCTTTCTGATCGCGTCGACGTAACGTTTCTGCCCTTCGCTGCGCGGGGTAATATACGCCCTTTTGGAAGACACTTCTATCCTGTCAAGGTATATATCATGCAGCGCGGTCTTGATGTTCCCGTCTTTTATCGCGTAATCGATATCCCGAAGAGAAAAATGGCCGCTTTTCCTTAACACGATCAGGAACTCGGTTATGATCCTTTCGGCCTTTCTTGCGGAGTTATCATCCTCTGCTTTTATTTTCAGACAACCGTCGCGAAAACTGGTCTCGACCTTAAACGTGCTTTCTATTTTTCGCAGGGTTTCGTCATGCCTGCCGAAAAGCTGTCTGGCTTCTGAATCGTTCCTTATTTCAACGATGCTTTCAAACATGGCGGTTTCTGACTCCTTACTTCTGACTTCTGACTCACTTGATCCAATCTTCTGCGGTCCCGTCTTTCGCCGTTCCCGCTCTTTCCGGCTCGATCTTTTTAACCTCTGTTCTCGCCGCTTCCACCGGTCTCACCGCTTCCACCGGCTCCGGAACTATTTCTGTTCCTTCCTTTTTCCATGCGCCGGGACCCGTCAGCTCTATATCCACACCGATCAGTGTCCTTTCAGTTTTTCTCTCCTTCAGAGGCGTCCCGTCCGCCTGCCCCGTCAGGTATCCCTCATTGCCTTTTATTTCCTGATCCACCCTGTCTTTTTTAAAGGTATATACATCAACACCCGCGCATCCGGTTACGAGAAAACCCGCGATAACAAGTAAGATCAAAACTCTCAACATGACTCCCCCCTTTGCTCGTGTCTCAAATCCTATCCCCCTCTGACTTCCTGGCTTCTACAACGCGCTGCGCCTGCTCCGGGGTGTTCCTACCAGAAGCTTGAAAACTTCTATAACCTATCGTATTTGTTTAAACTTTATTTTTCCAGGCTCGGCCGCGTCGGAATTGTAGTTACGTGTGACGTTCAAGCTTCTGTACGGAACACCCCGGAGCAGGCTTT
>DAOVKF010000117.1 GCA_030631915.1 Candidatus Omnitrophota bacterium | reverse complement strand
CCCCCTGAGGCATGTCCCCCTCTGCGTGTCGCCCTCTGCGGGAGGCTGTCACTTCCCTGTACACGGCCATGGTCCTTGCCGCGCTGTCTCTGATGGAAAAATCCCGTCTGGCTTTTTCACGGCATCTGCCGGAAAAAGTCCGGCGCAATCCCGGATCCTTCAATAAACGCGTAACAGCGGCGGCTAACCGCTCCGGCGCCCTGGGCGGCACAAGAATACCGTCTTCCCCGGATACGATCAATTCCGAGAGGCCTCCCACATCGCTCGCCACACACGCGCATCCCGAAGCCATCGCTTCCATCAGCGACAGGCCCAGTCCCTCGGCCAAAGACGGGAGACAGAACACATCCATGAGCGCGAGATATTCTTCCAGCGGCGCCTTCCTGCCTTCTGCGAAAAACACGTTATCCGAGATCCCCAGTCCGGCGGCAAGTCTGCCTAACATCTCCTTCTCAGGGCCTCTGCCCACCAGAAGCAGACTCGCGTCGGGAAAAGCCGCCATGACCTCCCTGAAAGCCTTTATCAAAAAGCTGTATCCCTTGACAGGTGAAAACCTTCCGACCGAACCTATTGTGACGCCGCCGGGGACAAGACCCAGATCACGCCTGAGGCCGGCGTCTCCGGGGGAAGTCCGGTCCGTGAACCTTTCCACCTCTATCCCGCTGTACACAAGGCGGACTATCTCTTCGGGAACTGTAAAATCGTGTATCAGATGGGCCTTTACGTTCCTGCTTATAGCGATGACACGGTCACCCCACAAGGGGAAGATCCTTCTCCCGAACCGTTTAAACCTGAAAAAACCGTGGCATGTCGTTATGAACGGGACCCCTGTCAGCCTCCGGGACAAAGATGCCAGCACCTGGGCGACACGCGTCTGCGCGTGAACAAGGTCAAAATCACCGTCCTTTACCAAGCGCGCGAACGCCGGTAAGGTCTTCCACACTTTTATCCCGAACTCGGATTTGGTCAGTATGTCCATTTTTATATGCCGCACGCCCTCTTTGCTCAGGATGCTTTCAAGCTCACCGCCGCCGGAAACCACAGTGACATCCGCGCCCGCTTTCTGGAGATACCCGGCCAGGTTTACCGTGTATATCCCGATACCGCCGACATTAATATGAGTGGTCAAGAGCAGAACTTTCATGATATCACGTCGATCAGGGCGTCCACAACGTCGCGAGGCTGTATGGCAGTCATGCATTCATGCGCCCTCGGACATATCCTTTTATAACAGGGGGAACATTCCATCTTTTTATTTATCACTCTGAAACTCTTTGCGGGAGGCAGATGCCTCCCGGGATCGGTGGGGCCGAAAAGGGCCACAAAAGGCGTGCCCACTGCCGCGGCTATATGCACAGGCGCGGAATCTCCGGCGACCAGCGCGTTACAACGCGATATAAGGCTTATCAACCCGGGTATATCCGTCTTACCCACCGCGTTTATGGGTTTGGCCGCAGTGGTTCTCACGAACTCCTCTGCCCCGGGCATGTCATCGGCTGTTCCGAGGAGGACCACCCTTATACCGTGTTCCCTGGCAAGCATCTCACTCAAACGCTGAAAGCAGGATATCCCCCAGTTTTTGGTCCTCCATTTTTTACTGGCGGACATGCTGATCCCGACCAGTTTCTGGCCTTTTTTAACCCAGTTCGCCTCCAGAAAACGGCTGACCCATTCATCGCTCTCTTTATCAGGCCATAATTCCAGATGTTTTTCAAAAGAATGGATCCCCAGAAGCCGTAAAATGCGGGCCTGATGCTCCACAGGGCCCAGAGGTCCCTGCGGAAGCCGGATCTTCCGGTTAGCCAGAAAACTCAATTTGTGGTTGTCATATGCGTACCTTTCCGGGATCGCGCCTAAAAACGCCAGGAGGTGGCTCCTGCGGCTGTTCTGAAGGTCCACTGAAATATCAAAACCTTCTGACTTCAACCTTTCCGCGGGTTTCAATAAGCCGGGGCCCCTGTCCCTGCCTTTAAAATCGCAGACAATGACCTCATCTATGTAAGGACACCTTTCAACGACCTTGCGGTATTTGACATCCACCAGTATCTTTATCAAAGCCCCGGGGAATCTCTTTCTGATCGCCCGGATGGAAGGAACGCTTAAAATAACGTCTCCGAGTGAACTTGTCTTTAAAATAAGGATCTCCTTCATATTAAGCACGTTCTCATACACCTCAACCGTTGATCTCAACATCGTGTCCAGCGAAAATTTCTTTTCCACGTTCTCTCTGGCGTTCTCAGCGATCTTTTCCCTGAGTTCGGGGTTATCGGCGCATCGGACTATCTTATCGGACATATCGAGCGGATCATCCGGTTCGCATAACAGCCCGGTAACGCCGTCCTCAACGGTTTCGGTTACACCTCCCACCCTGGTCGCCACGACAGTTACGCCTCTGGCCTGAGCTTCGATGACGGCCCGCCCGAAAGCCTCCTGTCCTTTGCTGGCGGAAACAAGCACGTCGAGTTCTTTCAGGACCGCTGCGACATCTTCATCGGGGTCCTTGAACTTGACGATCTTATCTATCAAAAGATGGCGCGTGGTAAGTTCGATCTTTCTCAGGTAGTCCTGCCTGGCAGAGGCCCTGTCCCCCATAAGGATGATCTCGAGTTTCGGGACCTTCCTTGAAACATAAGCCGCTGCCTTCAAAAAATCCAGATGCCCCTTGAGGGGGGTGAAACGGGATATCATACCCACGCGAAAGGTCTTGCCCTGCCTCGCGGAAGGGGGTATGAACGAAAATTGTTCCCGGTCAACGCCTCTTGGGATCACGACGATCCTGTGCGGCAGAACGTCGAAATTTTCCTTCATGTGCCGCGCCATCACGTCACTTGCCACAATGACCGATTTTCCCCATCCCATGACCCTGCTCATGAGATGTTTTTTATACTGTCCGTGCGCCGTTGTAATAAAGGCCCTGTGTTCTGAACGTGAAGCTAAATATCCCGTAAGGGCCGGGACCCTGCTCCTGGCATGGATGATATCTATGTTCTCCTCCCTTATGATGTGACGGAGTTGGTAATAGCAATACCACATCTTGACCGGGTCTTTTTCTCCCACCGGCAGAGTGTAATGCCTGACCCCGGCCGCGGCAAGTTTTTTTTCCAGCCTGCCGCCGCCGGAAACAACTACTGCCTTATGTCCGTTAAGCGTCAGGAAGCGGGCAACTTCCACGGTGCCCCTTTCCACTCCGCCGATATCCAGTTTGGGAACAAGCTGTAAGACATTCATGATACTTATTATTAGAACCCGGCCACCCTTGACCCTGCACCCTGCTTAGAACAGCCTGTACATCTTCTCGTATATACGCCTGTCGTCATCGGGTAAAACGGGCCTTTTTACCTCGCGGCCCGCACTGTCTATCTCACCGGGTATGTCCTCCGGTTTTATGAGCCTGATACTGCCTTTCCCCTGAAGTCTTTTTGCGAATTTTTCGTATTTGGTCGGACGGGACGACTTTTTACGCGGCATGAACACGAGGACCGGTTTCCCGGACGAAACGGCTTCCGATACCATTGACATGCTTTCCCCGGAAACTATAACGATATCGCTTATCGCCAGTATCTTTTCCACCGTCCGCTCATCCGTATCGGTTTTCCCCGACACGAACATCCCGCAGAAAGGGGCGCTTTCAAAAGCGGTCCTGATGACCGCCTCAGCCGCACGCGGGGTTCTCCGGGAAGTCGTGACATAAAGCCTGTTGTCTGTCTTCTCGCACGCGGTCCGCACGGCCGCGGCCAGAGCGCTGACAAGCGAATCGTTGAAAGCAAAGTGCGCGTTATCGCCGCCGATCAGAAGCCCTATACGCATACCTCCCTCCTGAGGGCCTTTTCCCGCCGCCTTACTCTTCAGGAGAGAGAGTTCCCCGGGATCGATAAGGTTAGGGACCATATCCGTTACTATGATATTCTCACACCGTGACAGTCCACGGGTGACATCATGCCGAGGCATCACGATCAGATCGAACCTCCCGCGATCCAGCCGCCCCGGATCAAGGACAGTAATATTGCGGGACGCGTTTTCCATCTTCAATATCCTGTTGACCCGGAACAGGGAAGAACCGCAGCTGACAATGACGTCCGCGTAACGGTTTACCGCGTTTTTGTAACTTTCGGCATCCAGCGCCAGTCTGAGACATTTCAGGTGACACTGGCGGCGATAGGTCATGAACGGATTTACCGCGTTCAGGAACGCCCTGGCCATCCGGTTCCTGTACCGTATCCGCACTATCTCTATCCTGGTGTGCTCTTCGGAAAAACCCTCATCGCTCCTGAACCGCCTGATCTGTTTCGCCACGGCCAGAGACTGTTTCAGATGCCCTTTCTTGCCGTCATCCAGTATCATTATCTTTTTCAAAGGGGTGGCCTTCCACCTCTTGTGCATCCAGAACCACTGTGTCGGGAAATCCCTGATGCGCTTCTCAAGAAGACGGCTGTATCTCCGGACATACGGCATGATATCCTCGTTTTTGCCTATGACCATGGGCTCCTCTACCACGAGCTCATGATAAGGCCCTCTCGTCCTGTGTATGAACGCGGGCAGGATCCAGGCTCCGCTTTTCTGCGCAAAGCGGTAGGGGCCGGTTACCGCGGACGCGGGACGGCCGAAAAAATCCACAAGTCTGCCGGAGGTTCCGGCATTTTGATCCGCGAGCAGGCCGATGCTTTTTCCGGCCCGCAGTACTTTGAATATTTTCTTCACGTCCGAACCCTTGCGTATGACCGTGTTCCCTTTTGATTCGCGCAGTAAATTCAGCAGCTCGCTGAGCCGCTTCATCTTCTGGTCCCTCGTAAGGACATACAGCGGGAACCCTTTCACCGCGCTTGTCATGGTGCTGAGCTCCCAGTTCCCGAAATGCGCGGAAACCAGCATCATACCGCCGGGGTTCCTGGACGCTTTCTCCATATTGTCCATATTTCGCACGCGTACGTACCTGTCAACATAACGTTTATCCACTTT
>DAOVKF010000127.1 GCA_030631915.1 Candidatus Omnitrophota bacterium | reverse complement strand
CTTACATCTCCGGCCGTCCCGCACCGGACATATTTTATTTTCCGTGGGATCAAGCGCTGGTCGATCAGCTCCAGCCTGTTGTTCCGCCACTGTATCGTCTCTACGGACATGCTCCACCGCTTCCTTTACGGCCCGATCTGCCTCACGAGGAAAACCAGGATTATCATCGCGAGATTATGCAGAATATGGACCGAGATACACGGGACAAGCGACCCTGTCTTCTCGTACAAATAGGCCAGAAGGATGCCGAGCGCCATGATGGGCAAAAAGCCCACGATATGCGCGTGTAAAACAGAAAATATCACGGACGTTATTATCAGCGCCCGGAAAACGCCGAAAGTCTTCCTGAGCGCCGAATACATGAACCCCCGGAAAAAGATCTCTTCGGCAACGGGCCCGAAAACCGCCGCGAAAACCGCGGCCAGCCACAGGATCCCTGTCCCCTTCTCCTTCATTAATACCTGGACAATGGGCTGCACGGGCGGATGATATTTCAGCCAGTTCACGACAAAAAAAGTAAGGATCATTATTGCCGCCAGTACCGGGATCAGGGATATGTATCCGATACCCGCGTAACAGACATTGCCGGCAAAATTTTTTGACGTAAGCCCTACCGCTTCCATGCTATGGCCGTATTTTATGATGACAAAATGAAAGATGACGCTTATTCCGACAACATTCATCAGGGCCGTGTTAAAGACCATTCGGAAATTATCGTTGAGAAGGATCGGCAGAAAAGCGGTGGCAAAGGACTGAAGGATAACGAACACGTAACCGAAAGACAAAAATATCAACGAGACGCGTATGATATCAGCGATGTTCCAGCGTGGCGTCTCCCGGAAGGCCGTCCGTATGTCGAGAGGCTTCTTCCTGAAAAACCTTGCCAGAAAATAACCGTCAAGAAGAAGTCCGACAAAGAGAGCGAAGAGCATCGCCATATTAAGCAGCCCTAAAAACAGATACAGGACGGGATTCCGGGCCGCAAGCTGTCTCACCTTTTCCTCGCGCGCTTTGACGCTCTCCGGGTCAAACATTGACATGCCCGCGGCCGGGTCCGTTCGTTCGACGGCGGCCGTTCCCGATCCGGCGCCGGCCTGCTCGGTCCCTCTATCCGCGAGAAACATAATAAAATTCATGGTGAACAGAAAAACAGCGAGCGCGACATAAAGCCTGTTCTTCCACGCTATCCGCAGTAATTTCTTCATGATCCCAACTCCTGCAACGCACAGAGCCTGCTCCGGGGCATTCCTACCAGAAGCTTGAAAACTTCAACAACCTATGGTGGCCGTTCAAACTTTATTTTTCCAGGCTCGGCCGCGTCGGAATTGTAGTAACGTGTGACGTTCAAGCTTCTGTACGGAAGGCCCCGGAGCAGGCTTCCCCCTGACCCACAGCTCCAAACTCACGACTCACAACGCCTGCCCCGCTACCCCACAACGTTCAACCGCCGCACACGGAACCTTGCCCCGAGGCCTTCGGCTATGGCGCGGCATTGGGAAACATCCTGCTCCGGGATAAGATCCAGACACGTCACTTCAACGTCCATCCCCTGCTCCCGGCACTCCCTGATAAAGACGATAATGGAGTCGAACGCACCTTCCCCGAAAACAGGGCGGCATATACCGGCATATTGCCCGGCGTCAGGCGCGTTCAAGCTGACCGAAACCGTATCGATCAGGCCTTTTAATTCCCGCGCTACAGGCCTGCCGTTTATAAGGTCACCTTCTCCGTTTGTCACCAGTCTTACTTTCTTCCCTTTTTCTTTCGCAAAAGCGGAGATCCTTTTAACGGCACCCAGGCGCACAGTCGGCTCGCCGAAACCGCAGAACACGATCTCCTTATAATCCCTGATATCCCCCATATAGGAGATTATCTCGTCAACAAGCGGTTCCCCGGCCAGTTTGAGGTTGTGGCCCTTCACATAATCGGATACGCCTCTTGTGCAAAACGTGCATCTGTTGGTGCATCTGTTGGTAATATTGAGGTATAAAGAATCCCTTATGGAATACGCCACTTTGCTTTTTTCCTCCAGTCCCAGCCTGAAAAGCCGATTGGCGTTGTGTGTGGTGACCCTCGCGACATCTTCAGGTCTAAGCCCGTATGCCCCGGCATAAACGTCCAGAAGATAACGGACATTCGCCGGTTCGTTCCTTTTCCCCCTTAACGGCACCGGAGACATGTACGGCGAATCCGTCTCCAGAAGCAGTCTTTCCGGAGGAACGAGTTCTATGAGCTCTTTTAACTTCCCCGGTCTTTCGAACGTTATGCTGCCCGTGAACGAGATATGCAGACCAAGGGCGAGTATCTCTTCTAAAAAGCGTTTATCCCCGGAAAAGCAGTGAACTACGCCTTTAAGGACGCGCGGAGCGGAAGCTCTTAATATTTCAAGAAGATCCCGGCCCGCTTCACGGTTGTGAAGTATCAACGGAAGATCCAGCTCTTTTGAAATATCAAGACACTGCCGGAAGAGATCGCGCTGGTTGCCGGCTCTCGAATGCTTCCTGTAATAGTCGAGGCCGATCTCCCCTACGGCCACCACTTTATCGCTGTTGATACACAAATCCCTGAGTCTGGAAATGACGTCCGGCCCGGACCTGTCAGCCTCATGCGGATGCATGCCCACAGCGGCGAAAACAGAATGGTGCCTGCCGGCGATCTCTATGGCTTTCTCGCTGCTCGCGGCATTAATGCCCGGGACTATCATACGCGTTACGCCGCGGGAAGCGGCACGCTCTATGACCCGGTCAAGATCTTCGCCGTAATCGGGGAAGTCAAGATGGCAGTGAGTGTCGATCAGTCGCATGTGTAAAGTCCTTGCAGGGCCCCTTCAGCCCTCAGCAGCCTGCGCTTTCTGCGCGGGCCTCCGGAATATCCACCGATAGCCCCATCGGACGAGATGACCCTGTGACACGGCACGTGGGGCGCAAAGGGGTTCCTGCGCAGGGCCTGTCCGACAGCCCGGCAGGCCCTGCTATTTATTTTTGCCGCGACCCACGCGTAAGACCTGACTTCACCGCGCGGGATATCCATCACAGCCGTCAATACCTTTTTCTGGAACACCGTCAGACCGGGAGCGCTGTCGATCTTCCGGAGATAGAATTTCTTAGCCCCTGACGCTTCACCCTCGACCCTTCTCACCCTATCCTCGGGAACAACGGCTCGCCTTTCGCGACCTTTGTACCGGCCGGAAAACCGGGCCACTCACTGATCTCCCTGATAGAGGTCTCGGAAACATCTCTTTGCAGCCCAAGCTGTTCCCACATCTTTTTCGAGGTTCCGGGCATGAAAGGGAAGAGCGCAATGGCGGCTATCCTGAGAGATCCCAGGAGATCCGTCATTATGACCTTCAGCGCTTCGATATCGCCTTTTTTCGAAAATTTCCAGGGCGCGGACCGCTCTATGTATTTATTCGCCTTGCCCACAAGCTTCCATATCCGCTCAAGCACCATGTTCAGGTTGAGGTCTTTAAAGTAGCCGTCTATATCGTTAAAAACGCCTCCGGCTTCTTCTTTTATGTCATTACTGAGTTGTCTGAGAGTGTCATCATCCGTGCTGCGGGGCGGACAGGGCGAGATACCGTTAAAATACTTTTCGACCATCGTGAGTGTCCTGTTCAGCAGGTTGCCCAGGTCATTTGCCAGATCGCTGTTATATACGGTGACCAGCGCGTTCTCGTTAAAGACACCGTCCTGCCCGAAATTGACGGTCCTTATCAAAAAATAACGGAACGGGTCCACGCCGAATTTATCTATCATCTCCAGCGGATCGACTATATTTCCTCTGGACTTGGACATCTTCTCCTCGCCCATCTTCCACCAGCCATGGGCGAAAATGGTCACAGGTAAAGGCAGGCCCGCGCTTTTGAGCATAATAGGCCAGTAAACGGCGTGATGCCTGAGGATATCCTTGGCGATAACGTGAAAATCCGCGGGCCAGTATTTTAAGAACGTCTTTTCATCCCTGGAATACTCGCAGCCCGAGAGATAGTTTATTAACGCGTCAAACCACACATACACGATGTAATCCCTGTCAAACGGCAGTTCCACGCCCCACGTGATCCTTTCTCTGGGGCGGGAAATGCACAGATCGGTCAGATCATCCCTGAGAAACCCGAGGACCTCGTTCTTCCTGTATT
>DAOVKF010000022.1 GCA_030631915.1 Candidatus Omnitrophota bacterium | reverse complement strand
TTCGGCCGGCTCTTTGACAACCTCTTCAGCCGGCTCTTTGACAACCTCTTCAGCCGGCTCTTTGACAACCTCTTCAGCCGGCTCTTTGACAACCTCTTCAGCCGGCTCTTTGACAACCTCTTCAGCCGGTTCTTTGACAGCCTCTTCGGCAGGTTCTTTTACAGCCTTTTCGGCAGGTTCTTCCGGACTTTCCGTTTTCCCGGCGGATCCGGCTGCCTCGCCTGCCCCTTCCGTGCTCTGAACCTTGTTTTTTTCTTCCGCCTGAGCGGGCTTCCCCGCCGCGTCCGGAGTTATGTCCGTTTTTTTGTCTGTTGGCGATCCGTTATCGGATACCTGTTTTTCTTTTTTCGCGCCGCTATTGCTCATTCTTCTCCCCACCTGTGTGATTTTTATCTTTTGGCATCATCCATTTTCTGTATACGTAATTCAGGATACGGCCGCGGTCGCTGTTATTTATCTCCCTTATCTTCACACCGCTTTTACGAAATCCGCTCCTGGCCTCCCGGGCGTCGGTCCACATTATCTGACCGGTAACAACGGCCGGGATACTGTCCCCCGGGATCGTTATCCATATTTCCACATCCTCTCCGGCAGATACCCGGGATTCCTTCCCATGTATGATGCCGAGCCCGTCCCTGCTGAAATCGCATATCTTCACCTGCCCCATAGACTCGCCGGTCTTGCACAGCGCATCCAACAAGACCTCGAAACGCATATGCCTTCTTCGTTCCTTCATTACCCCCCGTATATTAAAGCGCGGAGAACCGGATGTCAACTAAAAAAAAGGGGAACGATCGCATCGCTCCCCTTTTTTCTGCCACATCAGCATACAGCGATGTGTTATTCACTGAAAACGAATTCCGGCTCTAAAACCGGCTGGTAATCCTCTGGTATCGGAAACGGAAACGTGACAGTTTCATATACACCGGCACCTGTTCTGACTATTGTCATACCGATCCCTTTTGCCAGGCCCATCGTAAGGCCGGAAAGCACATTCTCCTCAACGCTTGTTTCATAGATGTTTTTCGGAAGTTCCACCCATCCTGTCAGGATGTTGGCCAGACCTCTGCCGAGTTTCTTAGCGGGATCCTGCGCATAACACTGGGTAGCCATCCCCACCATGGCAGTTATGACTAAACAAACAAATAACATTTTCAAAATTTTCATGATATCCTTTCACCTCCTTTTAATAATGCTGCTTTTATATATATACTCTATCCTGTGTCAACGGGAGTATATCACGTTGATACCCTGTTGTCAAGTTCCGAGCTCAATATATCATTCACCCGATCCGCTATTTTCCCCCTATCTTCTTCAGAAATATCGGTGAACTCTATACCCGTATCATACTCATAAGAGTCTGACCGGGGCCCCAGACTGCGTCTGACCACCCACATTACCGTCCCGCCGCACAGGATGGCAGGATCGTCTTTTGAAAGATAAAGATTCAGCTTGACGTTCTTAAAAAGACCGATCGCTTTCCCCAGCCCCGCACAAATACCGCCGCCTCCGATATTTTCGGTGTAAGCGTCAATGACGTCTTCCTTGCCGTTATCCACTACCCGGATCAGACATTTGTGCCTGGCTCTAGGAAATCCGCGTTTATCTATTCCTTCCCACATCGCCATATCAATAAAAAGCATACATTATTACTAATACAAATTCAAGTATTACTATGATAATATTTTAGGTGTGGATCCTTTATATCTATTCGAGCTCCAGCTCGAAGTCCTCGTCATTCAATATACCCCTCACCGTACCGGGGCCTATATGGTTCACGGTAAACCCGTCCACGGTTTCCCCCTCACTGATTATCCGTCCGTTTATTATGGCCTGAGGGTGCGACGGGGAGTACATTATACCGCTTATGGCAAGATGTCTTTGCCCTGTCAGAGGAGTTTTGCTGATGTCATCATGGACAGTCTCACCGGGGGGAACAGTGGCGGTATGCTCAACATCGCCGACTTCAAGCCCGGAACTGATCACTGCTCTCTTCCCGAAAACAGGCATTTCCATGACAGACTGCCGGTTCCGCCATAAAAACAACATGCCCGCTGATATTATCCCCGCCACGGCGCAGGCCAAAAGGACATTGAAGAACAAAGACCTGCTTCCGGGAGACCTTTGTTCCGCCCGGGCCGCCGCGGGAACACCGTTCTGTTCTTCCCGGTTTCCTTCGACAACCTGATCGTAACGGCCTGTTTGGATCTTTTTCAGCGCCTCGGTTATAATGCTCATCATATATAGGGGCAAAGAGGCATTATGCCGCGGCGAGGCTGTAATTGCCTCGCAGCTCCTCGATACTTCTCTGGATAATGGATCGCCCTATAAGCGCTGTCTCCCGGACAAACCCGAGGAGAAGCGACTTATCGCAAACGACATTGATCACCCTCGGTATCCCCCCGGAATAACGGGCGATCAGGTCAATGGCTTCGTCATTGAAAATTATATCACCGGAATAACCCGCAACGGTCAGACGGTGCTCAATATATTTTCGCAACTCCTCCCGCTTCAGCGCCTTTATGTGGAACCGCACGCTGATCCGCTGACGAAGCTGCAACAGTTCCGGCGAGTCCAGTTTCTCGCGAAGCTGCGGCTGGCCTACCAGGATTATCTGCAGGAGCTTTTCCTTTTCCGTTTCAAGGTTCGATAGCATCCGCACGGTCTCAAGAGTGGGATTGCGGAGGTTCTGCGCTTCATCCACTATGAGGACGGCATTATTCCCTTCGGACAGCTGTTCGAGCAGAAACCCGTTAAGCTCGCGCAGGAACGCCCCCTTACTGCGGCGCCGCGGAGTAATGCCGAAGTCGAGCAATATCGCTTCCAGGAGTTGTGACTCCGGCAGACTTGAATTGAAAATAATCGATGTCCTCGTATTCTCGTCGAGATAATTCAGGAGCGCCCTGCAGACAGTGGTCTTTCCGGCACCGATCTCACCGGTGATCTCTATGAAACCCTTTCTCTCTTTTATTCCGTAAACCAGATGATCCAGCGCCTCTTTGTGAGTATCGCTCAAATAGAGGAAACCCGGATCGCTTGTTACGTTGAAAGGGTTTTCTTTTAATCCGTAAAACTCAAGATACATATCGTCTGTTCCCTCTTTTTATTATATCTCTCCGGAGGCGCGTGTAAAGGAAAACCGCTTACCCGTCTCATCCCCGAAAAAAGGCTTCCCTGACAAAACCGGGGACAGCGACCGGTTTTCCTTTTTCATCGACAAACACATGGCCGGTATATCCTGTAGCGGCTGTCCTGTCCCCTTTTTTCACCCTGTATCCGAAGGATATCCTTGATCTGCCCGCGTCTGTCAACTCCACGGTAACCGTTATGACATCGTCGTATTTTAACGGGGAACGGTAACGGCAATACGCTTCGGTGACCGGGAGATATATCTTCCGCTCCTGTTCTATCCGGCAGTAATCCAGACCCTTTGACCTGAAAAATTCAGTCCTTGCTATCTCAAACCAGACAAGGTAATTCGAATAGTAAACTACCCCCATCTGGTCTGTTTCGGCATACCGTATGCGCAGCTCGATATTATGCGCGTTCATGCTCCGTTCTTACGATCTTTACGGACAGGCTGCGACGCCTCGGCCCGTCGAATTCACAGAAATATATCCCCTGCCAGGTTCCCAGAACAAGCCCGCCGTCATTCACGAAAATACTTCCGGAAACGCCGATGAGCGAAGATTTGATATGCGCGGGCGAATTACCCTCGGCATGCCTGTACGGGAGCCCGGGCCGGACAATGTTTTCCAGCCCCATGAGCATATCCGCGACGACATCAGGATCAGCGTTCTCGTTTATCGTGACAGCCGCTGTTGTATGGGGCACAAATAAATGGCAGATACCGTCCGATATGCCGCTGTTCCGCACAAAAGCGGACACATCAGCGGTGACATCGATCATCTGCGCTTCCCGGGAGGAAGCGACCTGCAATATCCCGTATGCATTATACCGCATGATCTCGAAGGACGCTTTTGATCAGTGTTTCCGGAATATCCTCTACTACTTCCACAGAGCCGATCTTTCTGGGCAGGACAAAACGGTTGGTCCCGCCTGTGAATTTTTTGTCATGCATGTAAGCGCTCATTATCTTCGCCAATGACACATTCTCGATCCTGACGGGCAGCCCCGCGGATCTTATCAGCCCCCCGATCCTGCCGAGGTCTTCCGCGGCCAGCATGTCAAGCCTCAAAGCTATCTCTCCGGCCAAAAGCATGCCAACGGCGACGGATTCGCCATGGTTGTACGCGTTGGTGTATCCGGCAGCGGCTTCTACCGCGTGGCCAAGAGTGTGTCCGAAGTTAAGGACGATCCGCAGTCTTTTGTCGTCAAACTCGTCTTTTTCCACGATCTTTGATTTGATAAAGACGCATTCGAGTATGACCTTTTCTAAAACTCCCCTGTTCAGGGATAAGAGCTTTTCCATATTGCCCTCAAGAAAAAGGAAAAAGCTCCGGCTTTTTATGATCCCGTATTTTATCACTTCGGCCAGACCGTTATAAAGCTGTTTGACCGGCAGGGTTTTGAGAAAATCGATATCGATAAAAACAGCCTCCGGCTGCTTGAACGCGCCTATCAGATTCTTTGCCTCCGGCAGATCGACGCCGACCTTTCCGCCTATCGACGAATCCACCTGCGCCAAAAGCGTCGTGGGTATCTGGATATACGGGACCCCCCTTCTATAGGTCGCGGCGACAAAACCCGCCAGGTCGCCTATGACACCTCCGCCCAGGGCGATTATCAGCGGACGGTGCATCTTTGTTTTACTGCTGATCTTATGGACGGTCTCCCTGTAGACTTTTAACGATTTCGACTTCTCGGTCCCGGGGACGCTGATCCAGTGCACCCTGTTGCGGACCTTTGCGAAAGCCGGCCTGATCAGGGCTTTTGTTTTGGACAGGACGGAACTATCGGCTATGCAAACAACCGGCCCCTTAAACCCCATGGACCTGATAAAACCCGGAAGACGGGCAAGGGTGCCCCTGCCGATAAATATCTCATAAGTCCTCTCACCTAAATTTACTCTTACCTTGTTCATGATACGTTAAGTACCGCGCACTGCGGCTGCTCCGGGCTAACTGACCTTTGAGCCTGGGGTCACTTCTCTGTCAGGGACAAGCAGGACAGGACCGCTCTCAGAGCAGACTGCCAGCAGCATGCCGCTGGATTCCTCGCCCCTTATCACCGCAGGCTCCAGGTTATCAATGACAATGATCTTTTTCCCCTTCAGTTCATCTATCCCGTAAGAGGACCGGATCCCTGCCACGATCTGTTTGTTCTTTTCGCCGACACTGATCGTCAGGACATATAGTTTATCCGCGCCGGGAAGTTCCCTGGCCGCGATTATCTCAGCGACCCTGATATCCAGTTTCTGGAAATCTTCAAATGATATGATCACAGTTTTACTTATTGCTCTTTTTAGCCGCGGGCGCGGCTTCTTCGGCGGCTCCGGGGGCTCCCTCGGCGGCAGCCTCTTCCACAGGGCCTTTTGTCTTCTTTGTCTTGAACAAGACGCGTTTGACCTTCGGGAGACGGTAGACAGAGTCTTTTTCCGCGTCCCATTTATCTTTTTCGGACAGTTCCTTGACCTTCTCGTACCGTTTCGGGACCGAGCGGAATTTCGCTCCTTTGGCCCCGGATTTCAAGCTTGGATGCTGCGTCACTTCTGCCTCCTTATATAACAATCGGGATATTCCTCATTAAACGCGTCTTTCGCCCTGCGCGCTTGCCCCGCAGTCTTATAGCCGCGCGCATACACCTGATACCACATGCCTTTTCTGGCAAAAGACGCCTCTCTTCCCGCCGCCTTTAATTTTTTTACTTCCTCCCTCGCGTGCTTTTCCTTCCTGAAGGATACAAGCTGTATCAGATACACAGACTCCTGCGGGGCTGCTGTCGTTCCCCCGCTTTCCGGCGTTACTTCTTCTTGAAGAGGAACGGGTAGATCCGCCGTTTCTCCCGTATCGGAAAACGGGCCGTTCGTGCCGCCGGCCTTATCGTCCTGCCGCGATACTTCAGCGGCTTCTTCAACCCGCGCCTTTTCCGGGACCTCTTTGAACCCGGATATTTGTGAGCTTTCCCGCGTAACGCGCGCTGCCCCGGCGGCTGAGATCCGTTTCCCGCGTTCCACGCCTATAGCGTACGCGACCACGAAAAACACAAGCGCCGTGATCCCCGCGATAACGGTATATTCAACAGGGACCCGTATATACGGCAAAACCCTCTGCTCGGAATATTTATCCAAAAACCGGGGCCTTCTGCCCTTTTTTACGTAAACCCGGTCCTCGAAAAAATCGGTCGGAAAATCGCTGTCCGTCATTTGCGCTATATTTTAGCACATAACATTAAAATAGCAAGAGTGGAAATCGCCCGTCCCTCACGGCCGGCCGTTCCGGACGTTCATCTCAAAAAGGTCCGATCTCAGCTCAAACGCGGCGGTTCGTATGTTGCCCTTTACATTCAGGTTTAGGGAGTCCCATCCATTGTCTTCCCGGATAAAAAACATCTCCCTGAGATCACCCAGTAACGATTCTGATACCTCCGGCGAGACAAGCACACTGATATCTATCACGATATCACCGCCCTCCACGGCCAGTTCACCATCCCCTTTTACGCTGATGTCGTCCCCAAAAGCCCTGAAAGAATCGATCTTTACACACCCGCCTCCAAGGATCACGGTAAAGACCATTGTTTCATACCGCCAGTTGGGGCCAAAAGGCATGCTGATCAACGCTTCCGCAGAAGAAGCGCCCCCCTTTTCTTTTTCTCCATGAAATCTCACGCCTTCCAGACGGCAATCACATATCAACCTTCGGGCACGGACCGATTCTCCGGGCCGCAGGGCCAGACAGACGGTCTCGGCCGTCATCATGAACCCCTTTCTCGTCAGTTCCAGGCGCCGCCCCTGGACGCGGCCGAAACTGAAAAGGCCGCCGCCCGATCTATCATAGGATACCCCGTAATCGGTCAGATGATTTATGGAAAAGGCCGCGATCCCGTCAAAACGTAAGATCAGGAACCAGGATACGAGGACGGACAGGGTGATAAAAAACAGTCTGCGGGAAAAAGTGGGATTAAAAAAGCCCCGGCGTTCAACCATTGCCTTCTATTATCTCTTTTATTATTTTCATCGCCTTCCTGTCGCGCGTATAGCAATATCCCTTTGTCGAACCGCTGCTGTTCTGCTCAAGCATCCCCGCCTTCACCAGGCTGTCAAGCACGGCTTCTGTTTTCTTCTTATCTTCACGCACCCAGGCGGAAACGCCGCTGACCGTATCAATGCTTCCCTGATTCATGTGAAAAAAAGCGAGAATGTCCCTCGCGAGCTTATTCTCAACGATCTTCCTGAGTTTATCCTTCATGCCCCGCCCAGTTCTTTTTCCAGAAGTTTAACGACATTTTTATGCGCGGCTGCCGCGCAGAAGACTTTGACGACCTGCGGATCGAACTGGGTCCCCGCGTTCTTCCGCACCTCTTTCACCGCGGCCTCGACAGTAAGCGCCTCACGGTAGGGTTTCTTTGTTATCATGGCCTCGAAAGCGGATATTACCGCCAGTATCCTGGCACCGAGCGGGATATCCTGGCCCTTCAACCCCCTGGGATACCCGGTTCCGTCATAGTTCTCATGGTGGTACCGGATAATGGGGACGATGGGCCTCAGCGGTTTCATCCCTGACAGGATGGTAGCGCCTTTTGAGGGATGCGCTTTTACCGCGGCATACTCTTTCCCGGTCAGCACCCCCTTTTTCAGCAGGACCCTCTCCGGAACGCTTATTTGCCCCGTATCATGGAGCATGGCCGCGTATTGCATCATCTTGATCTCGTTCTCGTTCATATCGAATTTGCGGCCTATGATGTTTATCAGCTTTAAAAACGACGCTTCCGCCCTGCGGACCCCGTGCGACCGCTCCTGTAAAAGCATGGCTATGCACTTGATGCTGGCCATGGTAAGGTTTTCCTGTTCCTGGTACAGCTGCGCGTTCCTTATGGCTATGACAGCCTGTTCGGCCAGGGTTTTCATTATCTCCGCGTCATAATCGGTGAATTCCGAGCCGTCGAATTTATCATAAAGAGTGATAACGCCGAGGACTTCCTCCTCGATAAACGGGACGGCCAGATAGTTTTTCATGCGTATGATCCTGCCGTTTTTTACCGCCCTTCCCGGCGCATATTTTCCGATCTCGACTTTCTTTAATTTGGCTTTTTTCTCCCGCAGGTCAACGGTCGTCATGGGCAGGAGTGTTTTCCTCTTTTTATCGACCAGTTTGATGGAGCAGCGGTTCGCTCTCAGCACCTGCAGCGACAGGCGGGCGACACGCGGCAAAAGCTCACCGATATCCAGTGTGGAACCCATGAGTCTGTGAACGGTATGAACGGTCGACAGCGCTATAGCCCTGGGACGTATCGTTTCATTGAGCTCCTTCAGCTCCGCTTCTTTCCGGATCTCGCGAATGATCGTATCCATGAACGCCTTAAAAAGGACCCGCATATTGACCGGTATATCCTCTTTTACCCCGCACAGCAGAATGGATCCAAATATCGTCCCCTCCGTCATAAGAGGACAGCAGAAGCCGTTCATGCCCGTTCCATAACTGAAACCCTCGGGTTTCCCGCTGCTCCCGGCCTTTTCCACGGCCGCGAAGATCCTGGCCGTGTCTCCCGGACTTATCCTGCGGCCACGGGGGGGGGTCCCTGTCAGCCTTACAAGCTCAGTTTTTGTAAGCCCGGCCGTATCGCCGCGCTCAGGCGGTATCAACTTCCATGTCAATCCGTGAAAAAAACTTTCAAACGCGGAGATCCCGTCGCGAAGGCTCCGGCTCTCAGCCAGCCGTTGAAACAGTTCCCGCAAACGCCGTTCCCCTGTCTCGTTCATATCCTACACTCTTTCGTACGGTTCAAAAAATTTCTTATACTGGTCCAGAACATAACGGTCCGTCATCCCGGCCATGTAATCACAGATCGCCCGGTATTTCCCTCTTTCCGCTATCTTCCCGTGGATGTGAGGGGGGAGCTGCTCCGGATTATCGCGGTAAACCGCGAAAATGCTTTTAAGAAAACGGGACGCTTTACCGGACATCCGAACGACCCGGTAATGCTTATAAAGTTTATTGACAAGCGCTTCTCTTAGAAAAGACCGCTTTTTCTCCATGTCTCCGCTGAAATAAACCACCCTCGCGTCCCGTTTCGACAGGTCCGCCATGCTTTCTATCCGGAGATCGTCTATCCGACCCAGTGTGTTCTCAATGGCATCCGAGACCTGACGATCGATCAGATGACGTATTACCTGGAACCTCCTTTTTTCCCCTTCACAGGCACCAAAACGGCTGTTGACATGAGAAACCGCCTCTTCCCAGATCGGGATGCCCCGAAGGTCCTTCTCGTTCACCAGCCCGCTTTTCAGGCCGTCATCCAGATCATGGTTGTCATAAGCGATCTCATCCGAAATATCCACAACCTGTATTTCAAGAAGCCAGGATCCCGGGACATGGATATTACCCGTTCTTTTCATGTCAAAGGGCGTGGAATGACGGATTATGCCTCTTCTGATCTCGTTCGTGAGATTCAATCCCGAGAAGCGTGGATAACGCTCTTCAAGCACGTCCACCACGCGCAAACCGTGGGAATTATGGTCAAACCCGCCGTGGTCTTTCATGAGCTCCCCGAGCGTTTCCTCGCCGGAGTGGCCGAAAGGAGTGTGGCCCAGATCGTGAGCCAGGGCGATCGCCTCGACAAGGTCTTCGTTCAATCGAAGGGCGCGTGCCAGAGTCCTCGCTATCTGCGCGACCTCGAGTGTATGGGTGAGCCTGGTGCGGTAATAATCCCCTTCATGATTGACAAAGACCTGCGTTTTATATTCCAGCCTTCGGAACGCGGTGGAATAGACTATCCTGTCCTTGTCGCGCTGATAGCGGGATCTGTAAGGATGTTCTTCCTCCTCGTGCACCCGTCCCGTGCTTTCGCCGCTTTTCATGGCGTACGGCGCCAGCCATTCATATTCCCGCTCTTCCAGTTCCTCTCTCGTAATGGCCCCTGTATTCATAATAAAACCCTCCGGGTCCGCTATACCACCCCCGGCTCCCGCCTCTTCACCTCACATAACATATTATCACAAACCCTAAAAAACCTATAGCGAAAATAGCGCCTGTATCCCAGTTGATCCTGGAAGATGTTTCTCGCCTCATCAAAAAACCCAGAACAACGATCGCCGAGAGAACAAACGCAACCACCGTTGATATCATCTGTCCCGCGGAGAGGAGGCCAAGAATAGGGCTTGCGGTCAATATATCCAAAAGGGGGATGATACACACATCAAACAGGTTGCTCCCCAGGATATTGCCCACTGCCATGTCCACGGATCCGGCCCGCAACGCGACGAATGACACTATTATTTCCGGAAGAGAGGTCGCGAAGCCAAGAAGAAGGACGCCGGTAAAAGTCTGGGACAGGCCTGTCCCGACAACGATCTTTTCCCCGACCCCGGCCATCCATGCCCCTAGGAACATAACCGCTATAAGGAGGAGTATGAATTTGATCCATAGCTTACCGGAGCCGTTCCCGTCTGCCCCGGAAACCTCCGGCACGCCGGGCGCCCCTCTCTTCCCGATGATCAAAAGCCACACGAAATAAACAGGGATGATCAGGAAGTTCTCCGCGCCTATCCTTCGGAACGAAGGAACGGCAATGCCGCCGAGCCTCAAAACAACGGCGCTCATAATGATGAAAAGCAAAAGCAGCACAAACCCGCCGGTCAAACGGTTCAACCTCGAGGCCTTAAGAAGGATCCTTCCTCCTCCCGCGAAGTAATCCAGACCGGCCAGTACCATCAGGTTGATCATCACCGAACCGATGATATCCCCGTATCCGAGGCCTATCCTGCCCAGGAAAAACACGGATGTGGCCGCTGTCACGATCTCGGGGAACGAAGTGGCGATCGCGAGGAAAACCACGCCGACCAGGCCCTGCGCTATCCCTGTCCTCTCCGACAGGACAATGCCTTGCCTGCAGAGTTTATACGCAAAGTACGTCAAAAAAGCCGAACATGCAACAAACTCGAACCAGATCATATTTCATTTCCCTCTTGTCCCGAGAAAAGTCGAGGGGTGTCCCGCTATCCGCGCATCACTCCCGGCGGTCGTCAAGACGGATGATCTCGGCACTGACATCATCCCCCTCGATCCTGATTATGCCGAAAGACCGGTACGGGGCGAAGAAACTGTCAGTGGCGCTTCCCGGATTAAAAAAAAGAGTGCCGTTCACCGTCTCGTTGAACGGAGTATGCGTATGGCCGAAGATTATTATGTCCGGTTTTTTCCTGAACATCCTTGCGACCGTCCGGACGACTTTCGCGGGGTGCCCGCTGCCGTGGGTAACACCGATGGATCTCCCGCAGACGTTAAAGACAATCTTCTCCGGCAGGATCCTTTTGAGCTCGGTGCTGTCCATATTTCCGCGGACGACCCTGGTCTCAGCGATCTTCTCCAGTTCCCTGATCACCTGCTTTTCCACGATGTCGCCCGCGTGGATGATAAGGTCGCAATCCTTGAAAGAGGCAAGTATCCGGGGGGGGATCCCGGAGGCGGCAGCGGGTATATGAGTGTCAGAAATTACTCCTATCTTCATAGGACCAGTTCATATTTCCCGAACAAACGCAGCATCTTATTAAGCTCCCGCACGTCCCATACCCATATATTCTTTTCTTTTGCCAGTAGAAAAGCGTTATGTTCTATGCCTTTAAGGGGGATCATGATCCTGCGCGTGATCTTCAACTCGTCATCGCCTGTTTTAAGACCGCTCAGAAGGTTTATGTCATGCTCATCGGTCAGGTCATCCTGTTTTATGTGGCAACTCCATATTTTATTTCCGGCACGGCCCGCGATCCTGGCGACATTCTCGGATACCTGCCGCTTCTCGATCGAGTCGAAAAAAGGCAGTTTCCGCTCGTGCATGCTCAGAAGCGCCTTCTGGCCGCGAAAAGAAGCGAAAAGTTCACAGACCACGTCGGGAAAGGTTTTTGAGCGGAATTCGCAGTATTCGCGAAAATCATCGTCGATCAACTTTTTAAACTCCAGGTATTTTATGTCCAGGTCGTCCACCATCGCGCTCGCCTTCAGGTCATAGACGTTCCTCAACCAGAACTCAAAAAGCCTGTCCTGGATCTTATAAAATACCCCGCTCTTGGAGATCAGGTCCATCTTCTGGAGCTTATGCAGTTTCTCCCCGAGTTCCCTGTCGGCCTTCCCGCGTTCATCCCGCATGGAGCTGATCGTGGTGTTCCCCCTGGCCAGAGACACAAGCACGGGGATGAATTTCTTCCGCGTTTTCTTTTCGAGAAAGAAGTTGATATTGTTGGTGAAATATTGATTGAAGATACCGTCGGATTCATACAGGAGCCCGGCCAGCGCGTCAAGAAGGCACTCTTTGTGCCCTGCCGCGTTTTTCCCTTTTGCCTTCATGGTCGCCGAAAAGTGCTTCAGTATCGTCTCGAGATAAAAGGGACTTCCCTGGGACAACTGGATCATATAACTTATGATATTTTCGGGAACGGCCGTGTCCGGGATCTTGTCGGCGATGAACGACCGCGCGGTCTGATCATCAAATCCGTTTATTTCCATGACCTCGAAATTGCCGAATAAAAGAGCCAGTTTTTTCGCCAGTATGTCTTTCAACAGCGTCTTCTGGGAACTGGACACGATATACATCGTGTTCTTCTTTATCATTATGAACTTTCCGAATATCTGGAAGGGTTTCTTGAGCTGAAAATTGGAGAGATTGTGGAACTCGTCAAGCATTACCACACAGTCCCTGCCGCTCTCGGATTTAAAAATGGACGTCAGGCCCAGAAGCATTTCATAGGCGTTGTCACTTTTTTTCTGACAGAGCGCCCTGCACGTGTTTTCGATATGACGGACAGTCCCGGGAACCTTGTCCCTGCAGGCGTCTTTCAAGGCATCAAAATCGCTGCCGGGCCTCTGTCCTTCAGCCCTGAGATACTGGTAAAGAAGCGTGGCCATGAACCTCCTGCAAAAGACATCAAAGTCCACTCCCGACATCTCCACATACAGGGAGATAACGTCCAGGTCTTTTATGCTTTTCAGGAAATGCCTGAGGATGGAGGATTTACCGGCAAGCATCGGACCGGTGAGGGCCAGGTTCTGCCTGTACCCGCCCTTGATCGCAGTGACCCTTTTGTGCAGGGTCGCGAGTACATCTTCTCTTCCGAAAAATTTTTTGCCGAAAACGGGTTCGATGAACATGGCTCTCTGACTGTGTCTCCACCGCACGCGTGAACACGGGATCCGCAGATGACACCGGGACATAAGGGATAATGCCCGGACGATCCACACGCGAAACAATATAATATAGCATTTATATAACAGTGTCAATAAAGTTTTATTCCGGCGCCGAGGGTGTAACTTGCACTTTCCCGGTATAATAATATATACTAATCCCGACAGTGTGGTAAGAAATCCGGGTTCTGAAAATTTCACGGCAAAAAAACATGAAAATACGCAAACTCCCGGATAAAAGCGGTTTCACTCTTGTTGAGGTAGTGTTTGTTCTTACAATACTAAGCCTGTTGACGGTCATAGCGATCCCCGCGTTCGTGTCAGCGCGGAAAAACGCGCAGACGAAGACCTGTATAACGAACCTGAAACGGATCGATGACGCAAAAACCCTTTATGCCCTGGACAGCAATCTGTCGGCCAGCGCGCCTGTTGAAATGAACGATCTTGTGACCGATTATATCAGGTCCACGCCGCGCTGTCCGTCCGCCGGCACTTACACTGTCGGAATGATGGGAACCGACCCGACGTGCACCATCGAAGACCACGAATTAAGCACATCCTCGACATCCGGTCTGTCAGCCACGGTCCCCGCGCCTTCACCAGCACCCGCGCCAGCGCCCACACGCACGTTCTTTTAGCCTGAGGACATGCCTCAAGGGGACACAAATGAAAATTTTACCGCAGCGGGGCTGACACGCCGGCGAATGAGCTCACCACAAAAGTTATCTTTCATAAAAAAAGGGCGCTGTCCACTTTTTTGGGAGTTATGAGAAGGCTGCTCCGGGGTGTTCCGTACAGAAGCTTGTACGTCCCACGTTACTACTATTCCGACGCGGCCGGGCTTGGAAAAATAAAGTTTAAACGGGCACCATAGGTTGTAGAAGTTTTCAAGCTTCTGGTAGGAATGCCCTGGAGCAGGCACCGCGCGTTGCAGAGTCCAGGGGGAGTAAGGGCGCTGTCCACTTTTTTGCGGAAGCGGGAATCCATCTACTCTATTTAACTTACAAGTTTCTTCCTTCTCACAAACCTGACACTGAAACCCAAAAGCGCGCCCACGAACGGCATCAGGCCTGCCGGCAACTCCGGCACACCTTCAAGGCCGCTTCCCAGCTTGATGTAGTATTTACCCTCATATTCCCAGGAGTCGCCTATTTCATAGACCTCGCCGCCTGTATCTCCGGGAAGGTCCCCTGCCAGGTATGTCCAGTCCATGCTGTTTACCTGCCCGGAAGTCTGGCCGCTGTACAGGTCCGAGAGAGCAAGCATATCCGCCTCTGTGTATCCTGCCAGGCCGAGTGAGTCTATACCGTCCCCTATCCACGCCGACGCCAGCCGCGCGTAATAGATCTCATTATCACCATCCACGTCGCTCTGCCAGACTACGCCGCTGTTATAAACTGATGGGGCGGAGTCAATAGCCGTATTATTCGTTATCTGCGTGGTTTGGGTCCCGTCCCAGTAATAGATCTCCATATCACCATCCGCGGCACTTTCCCATGCTATCTCGCCGTTATGTAGTGATGGGTACTGCTCAATAGAAGTATTATTCGTTATCTGCGTGGTCGTGGACCCGTTATAATAGTAGATCTCATAATCACCATCCTCCTTGCCCTGCCATGCTATCTCGCCGTTATAAAGTGACGAGCGGATGTCGGCACTCGCGTTATTCGTTATCTGCGTGGTTGTGGACCCGTTATAAAAATAGATCTCATAATCACCATCCGCCAAACCATGCCAGGTTATGTCACCGTTATAAAGTGACGGGTTATAGTCAGGAACCGTATTATTCGAGATATTCGTGGTTGTGGACCCGTTATAGTAGTAGGCCTCAGCATCACCATCCGCGTAGCCTCGCCAGGCTATCTCTCCGTTATACAGAGACGGGTAGTAGTCTTGAGCCGTATTATCCGCGATACTCGTGGTTGTGACCGCGTCCCCGTAGGAGATCTCACAATCACCATCCTCGGTGCTATGCCAGGCTACATCCCCGTTATATAGTGACGGGTAGTTGTCAATAACTTCATTATGCGTTATCTCCGTGGTTGTGGCCCCGTCCCAGTAGTAGATCTCATTATCACCATCCTCGTTGCCAC
>DAOVKF010000097.1 GCA_030631915.1 Candidatus Omnitrophota bacterium | reverse complement strand
CAAGAGGCGCCTCTCACGGTATTCGGGATATCATGGACCTTCAGGTCCAAAAAGACCTTTTTCCCCGCTTCCCGGAGTTTTTTCAGGACCATATCTCCGAACTCCGTGAACGGCGCTATGCCCACCTTGAAAATATCCACTACCGGCGACAGCGTTTCGATCAATTCAAGGCATTTTTTCTCACCCTTTACATCAAGCGCCACGATCAATCTTCCTCTCGCGTCCATATTTCTACTCCCGGTTCCAGGAACCGCCGCCGCGGATCCCAGAGCTAGATCCGCAATTTCCCGACCAGGTCACCCGCCCTGTTTATTTTTTTCCTTTTCAAATACGCGATAAATTCCCTCAGTATCCTTTTATATGCCGCCGGTTCGACCAGATTGACCGTGCCGGCCTGGACAGCGCTTGCCCCGCACAGCATGAACCCTGCCACATCCGTGCCGGTCATTATGCCGCCCACGCCTATTACGGGTATGCTTACGCTGTTATACGCGTCTCTCACGGCCTTAAGGGCCATGGGCCTTATTGCCGGGCCGCTGAGACCCCCGGTCACGTTACCCAGACACGGCCTCATCTCTTCAGCGTCAACCGCCATCCCGAAATACGTGTTGACAAGTGATACCGCGTCCGCGCCGCCGTTCTGAGCCGCTTCCGCTATTATCCCTATATCCGTAACATTGGGGGAAAGTTTTACTATCAGTGTGGTCCCGGTACTCCGGCGGACCGCTGAAACGATACGCTCCGTGATAACAGGGTCCTGCGAGAACAAACAATGTTTTCCACCCCTGTGAGAAACGTTCGGACAGGAGATATTAAGCTCTATGGCGTCGGGCCTGTGCCTGCCTGTAAGCTCTTCCGCGCATTTAACGAATTCTTCTTTTGTTTCCCCGGCAATACTCACGATCGCCCGAGTCCCGGACCTTTTCAACCAGGGCAGGTCCTCTTTTTTAAAACAACGGATGCCCTTGTTCTCAAGCCCGATGGAATTCAGCAACCCGGACGGGGTCTCCACCAGTCTCGGCGGCGGATTCCCCTTTTTTTTCCTCAGCGTAACCGTCTTTGTGACGACAGCTCCCATCTCACCGATGTTCAGGAAATCCTGGAACTCGTCCCCGTTCCCGAACGTTCCTGATGCCGCCCACACGGGGTTTTCAAACGTTGTCTTGCCGATAGTGACTTTAAGGTCCATATTCGCCAGTTACCATTTGATCATGTCCGCGGCAAAGACCGGTCCGTCCTTGCACGCGAGTTTTATCCCCTGGACCGTTTCCACCGCGCATCCTCTGCAAGCCCCTATTCCGCACGCCATGTATTCGTCATACGCGACCTGCGCCGGTATCCCGGACCTTTCGGCTTCTTTTGCCACTGCAGCGAGCATGGGCTTTGGCCCGCACGCGAATATCGCCGTCCGTTGCGGGTCGCGCGCGCCGCGTTCAAGATATTTCCTCAACATATCCGTGACATATCCTTTATGCCCGCGCGTCCCGTCATCCGTAGCCACATGAACCGCTGCGCCGAGCTTTCTCAGGGCTTTTTCGCATACAACGTGCTTTCCGGTCTTCGCGCCTATAAAAAAAACGGCCTTTCGCTTTTTCGCTGTTACCGCCTCCGCCAGCGCGTAAAGGGGCGCGACCCCGTGCCCTCCTGAAACCAGAAGGGCTTCAGCATTTTTCTTCCGCGTTACAGCGGAAAGATCAAAACCTTTGCCCAGGGGCCCGAGCGTATCGATAAGCTCTCCTTTTTTTCTCTTCGCGAGCAGGGCGGTCCCGGGGCCCACGACCCCGTACAAGAGAGAGACCCCTGTTTCACTGATCCTGTGTATGCCCAGCGGTATGCGGAGCAGGGGGTCGGTCACGCCATCCATGACCCTGACGCTGATAAACTGGCCTGGCCGGCTCTTCCTGGCCAGCCAGGCAGAGCCGATATCCATGACAAAATGCTCAGGGGCGATCTGCCTGTTGGCCAGGATCGTCCCCTTTATCATTCTTTTTGTCACATTCGGTTTCATTCTTTCTGTCTTTTCCCCCGGCTTCCCCGCATTACGCGTCAAGGATCGCCCCTTCCCGGACAACGACCCTCCCGCCGACAATGACATCCGTGACCCCGGCTTTCATCTTCCTGCCGATAAACGGTGAATTGCTTGAGAGGGACTTTATCTGCTTCTTTTCATAAACCCATTCCTTTTCCGGGTCTATGATCACAATATCCGCCACGGCTCCCTGTTTTAACGTCCCTCTTTCATAACCGAGTATCTGACAGGGGTTTGTTGACATCTTTTTTATGAGTCCCGGCCAGTCCAGATACCCTTTCTCCACCAGCTCCATAGCAGAAAGAGACAGCGCTGTCTCCAGCCCTATCATGCCGGAAGGCGCGTAATCAAACTCCTTTTCTTTCTCGTTTTCCAGATGAGGCGCGTGATCGGTCGCGATCGCGTCTATGGTGCCGTCTTTCAGCCCTTTCTTAAGGGCTTCGATGTCTTCCGCGGAACAAAGAGGCGGATTGACTTTCAGGTTGGTATCATAGGTCCTGAGATCCTCGTCCTTAAGGGTGAAATGATGCGGGGCCGCCTCAGCCGTTACCCTGATACCCTTTTTCTTCGCGTTCCTTATTATTTCAATGCTTTTTCCCGTGCTCACATGCGCTATATGTATGCTCGCGCCGGCCAATTCCGCAAGCTGGGTGTCCCTGTCGACCATAATGCTTTCCGCCTCAGCCGGCACAGGCGCCAGCCCCAGAACAGTGGACCAGTATCCCTCGTGCATGACCCCGTCCCCGCCAAGAGACCTGTCCTCACAGTGAGATATGACCACCAGACCTGCCATGGAAGCATATTCCAGAGCCTTCCGCATGAGCATTGAACTTTCAACAGGATCTCCGTCATCGGACACAGCCACACATCCCGCCTCTTTTAATTCAAGCATCTCGGAGATCTCTTTCCCTTGCCGGCCCCTGGTGATCGTTCCTATGGGCAAAAGATTTGCCGTTCGCGCCTCACGCGCTTTTTCATAAAGAAATTTTACCTGCGCCTGGCAATCACACGGCGGACTGGTGTTGGGCATGGCGCACACTGTTGTAAACCCGCCCGCAACAGCGGCCCTGAGCCCGCTTTCTATGGTTTCCTGCTCCTCGCGGCCGGGCTCCCGCAAATGTGCATGCATGTCAACCAGCCCCGGAGCCGTGATCTTTCCCTTTGCGTCGATTATTTCAGCGTCTTTGTCTTTAACCGTTTCTCCGATCCCGGCTATACGTCCCCTGTCGATCAGGATGTTTCCCTTTATATCTATTCCCTGGGATGGATCCACGATCCTTGCATTTTTTATTAGAATCCTCATTTTTGCTCCACTTTGGTTCTTTTTTTGCCGCTTATTTGGGATAGGTTGTGAAAAATAGGTTGATTTCTTATGTCTCGCTCCCCTTACTGTTTTCGCCTCTTGCTTAACAAGAAAAGAACAGCCATTCTGACAGCCACGCCGTTCGTGACCTGATCCAGAATAACTGAATATTCTCCGTCCGCTACATCCTGGCTAAGCTCAACCCCCCTGTTTATGGGGCCGGGGTGTAATATCAAGATGTCTTTTTCAGCATACTTTTTCAGTTTCGCTTTGGTTATCCCAAACCCTCTGATATATTCACGCGTCCCCGGAAACAGCAGCTGATTTTGCCTTTCCGCCTGTATGCGCAGGACATTAAGGACTTCCGCCTTTTTAAGCGCTTCTTTTATGTCATACGTGACAGTTACCCCTGTCTTTTCTATATCAACAGGCATCATGGTCTTTGGCCCGCATACTGTTACTTTTGCGCCAAGTTTTGTAAGCGCATGGATATTGCTCCGGGCGACCCTTGAATGCGCTATGTCTCCCACAATGCATACATTCAGCCCCTTGATCTTCCCGAGTTTTTCCCTTATGGTGAAAATGTCCAGAAGAGCCTGGGTGGGATGTTCATGCGCTCCATCCCCGGCATTAACCACAGAGGCTTCCACACACCGGGATAAGAATAACGGCGCGCCCGCGCAGGAATGGCGGATAATGACCATGTCGATCTGCATGGCTTCTATGTTCCTTACCGTATCTTTCAGTGTCTCTCCCTTGAGAAAACTTGAAGAGGACGCGGTAATATTCACAGTGTCCGCGCTTAACCTTTTGGCCGCGAGTTCGAAGGAGATCCGTGTCCGCGTGGAAGGTTCGCAAAAAAGAGTGACTATGGTCCTGCCCCTGAGAGCCGGGACTTTCGGTATTGGCCTTTTGAGTATCTCCTTGAACCCTTCCGCCTGGTCCAGCATTGTCACGATCTCATCTCTGTCCAGATCTTCTATGCCGAGAAGATGCCGCTTTGTCCATTCAATATTTTTTTTCATCCTTTATCCTTCCTTGCGGAGCATGCCAAACGCCTTCACACCTGAGTGCCTGAGTCGTTCTCTGTTCCCTCAAAAACAACCACTTCCTCGACCCCGTCGGTCTGTTTTAACCGGACCTCGACGCTTTCCGTCCTGGTCGTGGGTATGTTCTTCCCTGTATAATCCGGCCTGATAGGCAGTTCCCTGTGACCCCTGTCTATGAGAACGGCGAGCTGTATGCCCGCCGGCCTGCCGAAATCCACCAGTTCGTCAAGCGCGCATCTTACTGTGCGGCCCGTAAAAAGCACGTCATCCACAAGCACGATCGTCTTGCCGTTCATATCAAACTCTATTTCCGTCCCGTGAACAACAGGCTGTTCGGCTATTTCCGTAAGATCGTCCCTGTACAGGGTTATATCCAGCGCTCCGACAGGGATCTCAGCCCCCTCGATCACCCTGAGCTCATCTGATATCCTTTCAGCGAGAAACGCGCCTCTGGTTTTGATGCCCACTACAGCCACTTCCTTTAACCCTTTGTTCTGCTCCGCTATCTCATGGGCTATCCTTTTCACGATCCTCTCTATTCCTTCTTTATCAAGCACTTTCGCCTTTATTTTATCGTTCACTTTGCTCCCTCTCGCTCATGTCCGCGATCCTCCGCGTCTTTGATCCGCGGCAATGCGTCCAAAATCCGCCATGTCCCGCGTCTATAAAAAAAGCCTCCCTGTCACTGTGACAAGCAGGCTTTACATACATAGTTTGTTCCCATCTCGCTCCTTTTGCGGCCTCACCGGACCGCTTTAAAAGGCTTTTCAAATCTATCCCGATTTTACTCCCGTTACAAGCAACTGTCAAGCAGAAAAATCCCTGGATATGGAGGAATTGGGGTCAAACCTCATCACTCACCGAATGTATCCGGCCTTCCTGATCCTGATATATCCCGCTCCCATCATCATGACCATTAACTGCATGGCTCCGAAGGGCAGCTCCGGTACGGCTGAGCCGGATACATCTCCGGGACGAACAGCCAGAGCATAGAAATCGCTGACCTTACAGCTGACGTCATGGAGACCAATCGTGAAGTTGAATTCCCACGCGTTAGCCGGACCCGGAGCATACTCTGTACCCGACCAGTAGAAGGCGCTGTTGATGTTACTGAACTCTGCCGGTATAGCCCCGCCTCCCTCATCGTAATAGAGGTGCT
>DAOVKF010000195.1 GCA_030631915.1 Candidatus Omnitrophota bacterium | reverse complement strand
GCGGAGGTGTTGAGGAAACTGTTGAGAGTTAGTATCTGGCAATTTGGAGTTGGGGTAAAGCCTGCTCCGGGGTGTTCCGTAAAGAAGCTTGAACGGCACACGTAACTACAATTCCGACGCGGCCGAGCCTGGAAAAATAAAGTTTGAACGGCCACTAAAGGTTATAGAAGTTTTCAAGCTTCTGGTAGGAATACCCCGGAGCAGGCACAGTGCATTGAGGGTCGAAAATGAAAGATGAGATCAGGATACTGCACGCGATAACCCGCCTGGACAAAGGCGGATCCGCTGTCAACACGCTGTTGAGCGCCATGGCGCTCGCGGAAAGGGGATACAGGGTGGACCTTGTGTCCGGCCGCACCGGGGAAGCGGATAACAGGCTTCTGCAAAGGGCGGAAGATTCCGGCGTACGTTTCATCGTTGATAAAGACCTTGTGAGGAATATACATCCTGTCAGGGATACGCTGTCGTTTGTCAGGATGTTCCGTTTAATGCGGCGGAACCGGTATGATATAGTGCACGCCCATTCTTCCAAGGCCGGTTTGATCTGCCGCGCGGCCGCGAAGTGCGCCGGCGTCAAACGGGTCATATACACACCGCACGGCCATGTGTTTTACGGATATTTCGGGAAAGCGTTAACGCGTCTTATCATTTTCGCTGAAGCGCTGCTCGCCTTCGTAACGGACAGGATCATAGGGCTTACAACGGCTGAATGTGATGAGTGGCTGCGGTTCGGAATAGGCAAAGAGGACAGGTACGCGGCAATGCCGAGCGGGATAGAATTTGACGAACTGAAGCGCGAGGCGGATGAAGGGATCGACTGGAAGAGGGAGCTCGGCATACCGCCGGAAGGGAGGCTTGTGGGTTCCGTGGGCCGGTTCATTGGAATAAAGGGATTCGGATATTTCATAGAGGCCGCTGAAGAACAGGCAAAGAAAAGAGATGACGTGTATTTCATGCTTGTCGGGGATGGTCCGCTTCGCGGGGAATACAGCGGGATGGTCGCGTCAGCGGGCATGGAGGGCCGGTTCCATATCGTTCCCTGGCAGGAAAATATCGGCGCGGCCATCAATTCCCTTGATATATTTATTCTGTCCTCATTGAACGAAGGCATGGGGCGTGCTCTGATAGAGGCCATGTTTTTCGCAAAACCGGTGATCGCCACGTGTGTCGGAGGCGTCCCCGCAGTGGTTTCCGCGGACGTGGGGATCCTTGTTGAGCCGGGCTCGTCCCGGGCCATATCAGAAGCCATGGACAGGCTTTTGGACGACCCGCAAGGCTCCCGGGAAATGGGCGGGAGGGGCCGCGGCAAAGCCATCGCGGAATATTCCGCCGCGAGGATGATCGATGACCTGGACAGGCTGTACAGGGAGCTGTTGGGGAGAGCGTAGTGCTTGACCCGTTCCGCGCGATATGCGATACTCAATATGAGATTTTCCGTTACGGCGCGCGAAATACGAAATACGAAAACATGAAGATAGCGATCCACCAACCCCAGTATCTGCCCTGGCTGGGGTATTTTGACAAGATGGACCAGGTTGACGTTTTTGTCCTCCTGGACGATGTGCAGTACAAAAAGAACGAATGGCAGAACCGCAACAAGATCCGGACAGCCGGAGGATGGCAGTGGCTCACCGTGCCGGTTATGTATAAGTTCGGCCAGAAGATCAGCGACGTCAGAATAGATGATCACCGGAACTGGCGGGCGAGGCAGGCGAAGAGCATTGAACTCAATTATTCGCGGGCGCCTCATTGCGGGGAATACTTTTCTTTCTTCCGTGACATTTTCAGCGGGAACCGGGAGCTTCTTGTGGAGCTCAACGTCGGTTTTATCGATTATCTGAAAGAGGTTCTGGGGATAAAGACAGAGGTCGTCAGGAGTTCCTCTCTTAAGGCGGACGGCGCCGGGACGGAGAGACTGATCGGGATATGCGGGGCGTTAAAG
>DAOVKF010000025.1 GCA_030631915.1 Candidatus Omnitrophota bacterium | reverse complement strand
TATAAGCCTCCCCAGCGTCCCTTCCCCGGTTTCAACGCGCTTCACGATCCTTGTCATCGACAGGATAAGCTCATTCATGGCCTCCATCTGCTGTCCGACATTAAAAGGGTTGTGACCCGTAATAGTGCCTCCGCCTTTGATGAACTTCTTCGCTCCCCCGGGAGATATCTCAAGGTACTGCTCACCCAGCAAACCGAGAGTACTTATCCTCGCAACCGCGTCTTCTTCGATCCTGACACCTCCCTTGATCCAGGCATCCAGCCTGACACGGGTCGTTCCACCTTCCTCGCCGTAATAAAGTTCTATATCCTTCACCTCCCCGACATCCACGCCGGCAAGCCTGACCGGCGAGCTTTCCGTCAACCCGTTCACGTAATCGAAAATAACATTGATCTCATACCCTTTGCCCATCAATGAAATATCCTTTATCGAAAAAATGATCAGAAACATCAGAAACATGCCGATGCCTATGAATAAACCGACCTTTAGCTCTAGTTTTTCGTCTCCTGACATCTTTCCTCCTTATGTCCTGATATCTCACTATTTCTCGGTTAAGGGGCCGTTAGCGTTCCCTGTGACGAACTGCCTGACGAAGTCACTCCGGGAATGCTGCACTTCTTCGGGCGTGCCTATCTCCACAAGCCGCCTGTTATAGATCATACATATCCTGTCCGCTATTTTATAAGCGCTTTTCATGTCATGCGTAACCGTGATGGAAGTTATCCTGAGCTTCTCGTGCAGCCCCCTGATAAGATTATTTATGATATCCCCCATTATCGGGTCAACACCGGTTGTGGGCTCGTCGAACAGGATGATCTCGGGAGACATGCAGATCGCCCTTGCCAATCCGACCCTTTTTTTCATCCCGCCGGAAAGGGCGGCGGGTTTGAACCTTTCAACCCCTTTCAATCCGACCATGCTCAGGCACTCTGCTACGCGTTCCTTTATCTCGGCCTGGGTCTTGTTCGTGTATTCGATAAGCTGGAACCCTACGTTCTCGAACACGGTCAGTGAATCGAACAGGGCCGCGCTCTGAAAAAGCATGCCGAATTTTTTCCGGATCCTGTTAATTTCCTTACCGCTGACTTTGGTGATATCAACGCCATCCATCAGCACGCTTCCTGAATCAGGCTTCATCAGCCCTATAATGTGTTTAAGCAGGACGCTTTTTCCGCATCCGCTCCTCCCGATAATGACCAGCGATTCTCCCGTCTTTACCGTAAGGTTCAGGCCTTTCAGGACCAGCACACCGCTGAATGTCTTACAGATGTCCTTCAGCTCGATCACTTATCTTCCTTTTTTCGCACGGACCGGCTCATGGCTCCCGTATCCGTTATTTTATCAGAAAATAGAAAACCGCCGTAAAAAAACAATCCGCGACTATAATAAGGATAAAGCTTCTGACCACGCTGGAAGTGGTGGCTTTGCCCACGCCTTCCGCGCCGCCTCCGGCATTCATCCCCTCAAAGCAGGATATCATACAGATGATCACGGCAAATGAAACACTCTTTATAAGCCCTGTCGCCACGTCTTTCAGGGCCAGGGGGTCAAAGGTCATTTTCAGATACATCGAATGAGTTATGTTCAATTTCCCTACACCGATCAAATATCCGCCCGCAATACCGAAAAAGTCGGCGTAAATGGTCAAAAGCGGCACCATTAACAATAAAGACAGAAACCTCGGAACGACCAGGTACTGGACAGGATTGGTCGATAACGTCTCCAGCGCGTCTATCTGTTCCGTTACCTTCATTGTGCCCAGTTCCGCCGTTATAGACGCCCCGCATCTTCCGGCGATAATAAGCGCCACGAGTACCGGGCCGAGCTCGCGGGTCAATGAGAGAGCGACAAGGGACGCGATATATATTTCAGCGGCCACCTTCTGCATCTGATAAGCGCTCTGAAGAGCGAGGACTATCCCCGTAAAAAGACTTATCAGGAATACGATCGGAAAAGAAGCCACACCGATCCTGCCCATCTGCTGGAGTATATGCCTCTTTCTGAACGGCGGAACAAGCGTCCAGAAAATTGTCCGGCTCAGAAGGATCATCAATCCCCCGATATATCTGAAAAAAGCGATGATGTTTCTCTTCCAGTAACCGTATAGAAACATCATCAGCAGCTTTACCCGCATGGTGTTTTTCCTTTTTTTTGTTTAACTAATTCGAACTTGAGTTCTTCCCTGGTGCCGTCGCGGGTCACTTTTATCCTGGACCCCTCCTTGAAAGAACCGGCGATTATCTCTTCGGCAAGGGGATTCTCCAGATACCGCTGAATAGCCCTCTTGAGCGGCCGGGCTCCGAACAGTTTATCGAATCCCTTGCTGATAAGCAGATCAGTGGCCGAGGCATCAAGCGTTATGTCTATCTTCTGTTCCTTTAACCTTTCAGCGACCTCCCTGGTCTCGATCTGCACTATGTGCCGAAGGTCCTCCTCGGTCAAACTTCTGAACACGATCACGTCATCTATCCTGTTAATGAACTCGGGCTTGAAGGTCTTCTTGACCGAGCCCAGCAGACGCTCCTTCATCTCGGCGTATGTCTCGCCTTCCTTCGCTGTCTTAAAGCCTATGGAACCGGCGCTCTTGAGAAGGTCCGCCCCTATGTTCGACGTCATTATAAGAATAGTGTTCTTGAAACTGACCTTTCTTCCGTAAGAATCCGTGAGACGCCCTTCTTCAAGCACCTGCAGGAGTATGTTAAAGACATCCGGATGCGCTTTTTCTATCTCGTCCAGCAGGACGACCGCGTACGGTTTCCTTCTCACCTTCTCGGTCAGCTGTCCGCCTTCTTCATATCCGACATATCCGGGAGGGGCGCCCACGAGCTTGGATACGTTGAATTTCTCCATATACTCGGACATGTCTATCTGGATCATGGCGTCCTCGCCGCCGAACATGACCTTGGCGAGCTTCCGGCCCAGTAAGGTCTTGCCCACTCCGGTGGGCCCGAGAAAAATAAAAGAACCGATCGGGCGGTTCGGGTCCTTCACCCTCGCGCGGGAACGCCTTACAGCGTGAGCTATCGCGGATATGGCCTCATCCTGACCGACAACGTGTTTTCTGATATTCTCTTCCAGCTTCAGATACTTTTCCGATTCTTTTTCCTCCACCTTTACGAGCGGGATACCGGTCCATTCGGAAACAATGGTGGCAATGTCCTCCTCATCCACCGTGACCTCCCGTTTATTCTGGTCGGTCTTCCATCCCCGGCGCCTGACCTCCAGTTCCTCTTTTGTCTTTTTCTCAAGATCCCTGAAACTGGCGGCTTTTTCAAAATCCTGGTTCTTTACCGCCTCCTCTTTCTCCCGGCGATACCCCTCGATCTTCTTTTCTTCCTCCTTGAGGTCAGGCGGCACTACCATGGTGGACAGCCTCGCCCTTGACCCGGCTTCATCCATGATGTCTATGGCTTTGTCCGGCAGAAAACGGCCGGTTATATAGCAGTCCGAAAGTTTAGCCGCGGATTCCAGCGCGCTATCCGTGAACTTGACCTTGTGATGGGCCTCATACTTATCCCGAAGCCCTTTCAGTATCTCACCCGTGTCATCCACGGAAGGGGGATCGACGATCACCGGCTGAAATCGTCTTTCCAGCGCCGGGTCCTTCTCTATATTCTTACGGTATTCATCCAGAGTGGTCGCTCCTATACACTGTATGTCCCCCCGCTGCAGGGACGGCTTCAATATATTCGAGGCGTCAATAGCCCCCTCGGCCCCTCCGGCCCCGACAAGCGTGTGTATTTCATCGATGAACACAATAACCTCCGCCGAAGCCTTTATCTCCTTCATGACCGCTTTTATCCTCTCCTCGAACTGTCCCCGATATTTCGTGCCGGCTATCATCATCGCCAGGTCCAGAATGAGTAATCTCTTGTCATTAAGTATCTCCGGGATATCCCCGGCGACTATTTTCTGGGCCAGCCCCTCGACGATGGCGGTTTTACCGACTCCTGCTTCGCCTATCAGCACGGGATTGTTCTTCTTTCGGCGGCCGAGTATCTGTATCACTCTCTGTATCTCTTTCTCCCTGCCTATGACCGGGTCCAGCTTATCATCCTTCGCCATTTCCGTGAGATCCCTCGTAAAGGAATCCAGCGCCGGGGTCCTGGTCTTCTTCGTCCTCTTATGATCGGGGGAAGAAGCCGAATACCCGGGGACAGAAGACCCCAGCAGGTTCAGGATCTCGTCACGCACGCTTTTAAGATCAAGCCCTATATTCAGAAGCACCTGGGCCGCTACACCGTCACCTTCCCGTATAAGGCCCAGCAGGAGATGTTCCGTGCCGATATAGTTATGCCCGAGATTACGCGCCTCGTCCATTGCCAGCTCAATGACCTTTTTGGCCCTCGGCGTGAACGGGATATCCTCCCCGGCCACGGGCCCGGACTCCGGCTGAACGAGCTTCTCTACTTCGCCGCTGATGCTGTCCACTTCCACCCCCATGCTGTTCAGGACCGCGGCCGCGACACCTTCCCCTTCTTTGACAAGCCCGAGCAGGATATGCTCGGTGCCTATATAGCCATGATTGAGCCTCTTCGCCTCCTCCTTTGCCAGAAGAATGACTTTCCGCGCCCTTTCGGTGAACTTGTTAAACGCCGCCATTGTTACCCTCCTGTTAACTTCTCCCGCACCAGATTGGCGCGCTTTATGTCGCGCTCCTGCGCGTTTAATTTCATGTTACTGGTCTTCTGGAGATGCGCCGCCTGCATTAAGAGAAGCAGCTCATTAAGCGTGCCTGTGTCCAGATCTTTTATCAGGCCCATGTCCACTCCCAGCCGGACCGATGACAACAGCTTGATCGTCTCCCTGGAAGTTATTATCCTGGCGCTTTTCAGTGTGCCGTAAGAACGAAAAATATTGTCGGTTATTTCCTGTTTCTTATGCTTCGCAAGATATGTCCTTGTATCCTCTTCTCTGATGATTATCTTATTGATGACCCTTTCCAGATTATCAAGTATGTCCATCTCAGAATGCCCCAGAGCCACCTGATTGGATATCTGAAAGAAATTACCGAACGCTTCGGTCCCCTCGCCGTAAAATCCCCGTATGGTCAGACCGAGCTTCGAGATGGCTTCATACACGTTTTCCATCTGCTCCGTGATCTGTAACGCGGGCAGGTGCAGCATGACCGACGCCCTGAGCCCTGTACCGGTATTAGTGGGACACGCCGTGAGATACCCGAACTTGCTGGAATAGGCAAAGGTGAGATACCGCCCCAGCTCCATGTCGATATCGTCGACTATGCGCCATGCCTCCATGATGTTGAACCCGGATTGAAGGACCTGAAGCCTCATATGGTCTTCTTCGTTCAGAATAATGCTCACTATCTCCTTATCCCCTATGACAAGCCCCTTGTATTTCACGTCCAGGGTGTGTTCCTTGCTCATCAAATGGCGTTCAACCAGAAACTCCCTGTCCAGCATGTTTGTATCTTCCATCCTGATACAAAGCGCGCCTTTAAGAAGCTCGCTCTTCTTTAACGCGGACAACATGGCCTCCAGCGTTCCTTCCCGCTGTTTATCGTCCGCCCAGTTAAAAAACAAACGGCCGTTCAGGTTCCGCGCGACCCTGACCCTGGTGGACATGACTATGCTGGACTTCGGGCCCTCCCCTTTAAGCCATTCACTCTTCCCCTGAAGAAAATCGTCCAGTTTCATGTTTCTATTCTCCGGTTATCTTGTTTTCGATCTCTTTTATCCTGTCCCTCATGACAGCGGCTTTTTCAAACGCTTCCGTCTGAACAAGCCTGTCAAGTTCGGCCTTCAGACGACTCAGGGTCTCCTGATCCTTGACCGCTTTCTCGCCCCGAAAAGGCATCTTCCCTATATGCCTGTCCGAACCGTGGATCTTTCTCAACAAAACGCTGAGATCCTTCTTGAAGGCATCATAACATTCCCCGCAACCCAGTTTTCCGGTCTTCTGGAAGTCATTATAGGTCATGCCGCAGACAGGACACTTGAAACACTTATCCTTTAGTTCCTCTCTGCCCACAGCCGCCGGTTCGAAATCCATAAGGCTCGCTATAAGGTCCGTGAGACCGAAATGCGACTGCATCTCATCCCCTTTCGCCTTGGCGCACTGCGCGCAAAGATGAAGCTTCGTGACTTTGTCGTTAATGACCTCGGTCAGATGCACGGTCGCTTCACGAATATGGCAGACATCACATTTCATCGCCGCCCCCCTGTTCGTCGCTCGTCCGAGTGAGCATGCTCCTCAATACCTCACTCCGTCGGTCTCCACAAGTTCTCTGAAAAATCCCATGAGTTTTTTCGTGACTTCGCCGGGTTTACCCGCGCCGACCGCTTTACCGTCTATTCTGACCACGGGGACTATCTCAGCGGCCGTGCCGGTAAGAAAACACTCATCCGCTTCATAAAGCTGTTCCGGCTTCATCATCTCGTACGCGAACTCGAAACCGTTTTGCCGCGCAAGCTCAATGACCGCTCCTTGAGTAATACCGCAGAGCGCCCCGACATCATTCGGCGGGGTCATGACCCTGCCGGCTGTAACTATAAAAATGTTGTCCCCCGTGCATTCCGCGACATACCCATCCATGGTCAGCATCAATGCCTCTTCCGTGCCTCCGTCGATCGCGTCGATCTTCCCGAGAATATTGTTCATGTAATTCAGGGATTTTATCCTGGGGTTTAAGGCCTCGGGAGGGTTCCTCCGCGTCTTTGCCGTCACAATGGACAGGCCATTTATGTAATACTCCCGGGGATACAGGGCGATCCTGTCGGTGATTATGAACACCGTGCTTTTTTTGCACTTGCGCGGATCCAGGCCCAGATCGCCCTCTCCTCTGGTGACCACGACCCGTATATAGGCGTTGTCAAGATCATTCAACCTGAGGGTTTCACAGATCTTTTCCTGAAGTTCATTTTTTGACATGCCGATCTCAAGCCTTATAGCGCCGGCTCCGTCATACAGGCGGTCCAGATGTTCCTCCGGGCGAAACACGCTTCTGTTGTATGCCCTTATGCCCTCGAACACCCCGTCGCCGTAGAGCACCCCGTGGTCAAAAACAGATATCTTCGCTTCTTCACTTTCGACAAACTCCCCGTTCAGAAAAACCTTAAGTCCCATTCTCTCTCCTCTTGCCCTGATCCCCTGATATCCCTCCCACTGATACCCTGATCCCCTGATATTCTGACTTGCAGCCCGGCCCTTTCCTCAATACGCCGTCCTTCATCACATATTCGCTGTGAAAAAATCCTTCCGCGACGGTCTGGTGCGAAATGACAATAACGCTCATCGCGTTTTTTTCGCTGTTCTCAAGTATAAGGCCGTAAATCTCCCTGCTCATCTCTGAATCCAGATTACCCGCGGGCTCATCGCAGAACAGTATATCCGGAGAATTCACAAGCGCCCTTGCTATCGCCGCCCTCTGTGTTTCTCCGCCGGAAAGCTGCGACGGCCGATGGGTCAATCTCCGGTCCATCTTTACCCGCTCGAGGATATCAACCGCTTTCGCCCGTATTTCGCGCGCTGACGCTCCGCCCATTATCCTTGCCGGCAGCATGACGTTTTCCAGGACACTCAACTCGGGCAGAAGATGATAGAACTGAAAGATAAAACCGAAACTCCGGTTCCTTAAAGCGCTTCTCTGCCTGTCGGTCATGGCATAGATCTCTTTGCCCCTGAAACTGGCAGTTCCCCCGGACGGCCGCATCAAAGCGCCCAGCATGTGCAGCAGCGTCGACTTTCCGGCTCCGGAAGGGCCGTGTATATAAACACGTTCACCCTTCCGCACCTCGAGGTCAACACCGTTAACCGCGTGAACCGCCTGCGTCCCTTGTCTGAAAATTCTGTTGAGGTTACTGGCTGCGATCATTTCCGCCTATTCATATCTTATGGCTTCCACCGGGTCAAGCCTTGACGCCTTCCACGCGGGATAAAGCCCTGCCGCGAGAGCGAGCAATATCGCAAAAGTTATTATCACGCAGACATCCGCGGGACTGACCCTGACCGGTATCTCGCTGAAATAGTAGACATCGTTCGGGAACAGCTCGTATCCGGTCATTCTCTTGATGAACTCCGCTATGCGGTCCACCCTGTTGGCTATAAAGATGCCTCCCGCGCCTCCGACCGCTACCCCGAAAGCTCCTATAAAAAAACCCTCCAGAAAAAAGACGGAACGCACACCCCAGGAGTTCGCGCCGATGGCCTTAAGTATACCGATATCTCTTGTCTTTTCCATGACCATCATGATAAGGGAACTCGTTATATTGAAACACGCGACCACGACAATTATCCCGAGAATGATGAACATCAGTTTTTTTTCCAGGGCAAGCGCGCTCACAAGATTGCGGTCAAGGTCCATCCAGCTCTTTACGATATAAGGATATCCTGTCATCGACTGCAGCCTGGACTTCATCTCCTGTATTTTCCGGCCGTCCTCCAGCCGGACCGCCACGCCGGTCACCGCGTCTTTCATCCTGTAAAGCGACTGTGCCGTCGCGATATCCACCACGGCTATGTTGGCGTCATAATCGTATCTGCCCGAGGTAAAACTCCCGATGACCTTGAAACGCGATTTCTCCAGATCCAGCAGTGAATACGGGACTATCAGTTCCACAGTGTCGCCTGCCCGGATATCCATGGCCTCCATCAACTCGCTGCCAAGAACCATCGTATCCCCGTCAAGGGCCGACGCGTCAGTGTCCATAAAAGAGAGCACCTCGGTGACCTCGGATTCTTTCTCCGTGTCTATGCCCTTGAGAAGGACTCCTGTCACGCTGTCTTTATTTCTTAATACCGCCTGACCCGTGACAAACCCCGCGACTGCCCTGACCCCGGGCAAAGACCGCACCCTGGCGGACAAGGCGCCGGGGGAGGCGATGCCCCCGTTCTTTAATATCATGAGCTGGGCGTACGTCCCGATTATCTTGCTTTGCACCTCCCGGTCAAAACCGTTCATCACGGATAACACGATAATAAGGGACGCCACTCCAAGAGCCACTCCCAGAACAGAGATAACGTTGATAAAAGATATTATCCCCGCTTTCCTTTTCGCCAGAAAATACCTTATGCTTAAAAATACGTTCCACATCATATTATTCAGCTAAATTCTGTTAGTCCCTCATCAAACCTTGGAACTCCCTACTCCGGCCGCAACTGGGGGAACAGTATCACGTCCCGTATGCTCGCCGAATCGGTGAGGATCATGGCCAGGCGGTCAATGCCTATGCCGAGACCGCCCGCCGGCGGCATGCCGTATTCGAGCGCTGTTATGAAATCCTCATCCATCTTCGCTTCCGGATCTTCTTTTGCCTGCTCGAGGAACCTTTCGCGCTGTTCTCTCGGATCGTTGAGCTCTGAGTACGCGTTGGCTATCTCCAGACCGCCGATAAACAGCTCGAACCTGTCCGTAACGCCCGGTGCGCCTTTTTTTTCTTTGGCAAGAGGGCTCAATTCCTTAAAGATGTCCACCACAAAGACCGGATGTGTCTCCGATTTCGGCTCCACCAGTTCCCCCACGATATTTATAAGCTGCGTCCTGCTTATTTTATCGCCCTCCACTTCTATGCCTCTTTTTCTGATATTCCTGACCCATGCGTCCACGGGATCGTCCACGTTTATGCCAAAATTCTCCTTCATCAGGTCCGCGAATGAGACGGTCTTCCAGCGGGAAAGGTCGATCTCCCTGTCCTGGTAGACGAACTTCTCTGTCCCGAGCACGGTCCTTGCCGCGTGTCTCACAAGTTCCTCGGTAAGTCTCTTCATCCCCCCGCAGTCAGAATACGCCTCATAGACCTCAAGCATGGTGAATTCCGGGTTATGCCTTGTGGACATCCCCTCGTTCCGGAAAGACCTGTTTATCTCGTATATCTTCTCAAAACCTCCCACCAGGAGTTTCTTGAGATATATCTCCGGCGCGATCCTGAGAAAAAGGTCCATGTCCAGCGTCTCATGATGGGTCTTGAACGGCTTACCGGCAGCCCCCCCGGCGACCTGGTGCATCATAGGGGTTTCCACTTCAAGAAACCCGTGGCTGTTCAAATATTCTCTTATGCTTTGTATGATCTTTATTCTCGTCTTGAACACTTCTCGCGCCGGATCGTTCACGATAAGGTCCACATACCTCCGGCGGTAACGGGTCTCAACATCCTTCAGGCCGTGCCATTTTTCCGGAAGCGGCCGCAGTGATTTCGCCAGGACCCTGCATTCAATAACCTGTATGGTCTCCTCGCCCGTCCTGGTCTTGAAAAGTTCGCCGTCCACTCCGATGATATCCCCGATATCAAGGCCCTTTATAAGATCGAAGGGTTTTTCCCCGATTATATCTTTCTTCACGTACAACTGTATCTTACCCGTGAAATCCTTGAGGTCCATGAAAATGCTCTTGCCCATTATCCTTCTGGCCATTATCCTTCCGGCTGTCCGGATCTTCGACTTTTCGGAAAAATCCTTTTTCAGGGATTCGATACCCTGAACACCGGGAAATCTTTCGCCAAATGGATATATCCCCGCGGCTTCCAGTTCCCGCAGATTCGCATACCTCTCTGCTATAAGCTCGTTTCCCTCTTGCATCCCGCTCATTTTATCTTCTTTTTCCGCGTTCCGTGACCCCATCTATAATATTATATAACATACGGTATTTATTTCCGATAAACAACATCCCCTTTGATGGGACAATTATATCTGTAATAAATGCGGGTGTCAAATGATTAAGCGGGGTGGTAACGCATTGTAGTGTCCTGGGGGTAGGGTCCCTATGCTTCAAGGAGTTTTTTGAACTCTGCTTCGCTGATGATCTTTATGCTTTTTTCTCTGGCCGTGTCAAATTTGGAACCGGGTTTTTCGCCCGCCACGACAAGATCCGTTGTTTCAGAAACGCCGGAGCAGGCTTCCCCGCCTTCTGACTCGACGAGTTTCCCGGCTTCGGACCGGGACATTGTCTGAAGAGAGCCGGTAAATACTATTTTTTTACCGGCCAGTCTGCCCTTTTTGCCTTTTTCGCGCAGGCTCACGCCCTGCTCAACGAGCTTCTCGATCTCCTGGATATTCTTGTCTTTCGCGAAGAACGAGACCACGTTCTCAGCTGTCCCCGGCCCGATCTCTTTAATGGCCACAAGCTCATCCATGGAAACCGCAATGATCCTCGCCAGGGCCCCGAACTCATCCGCAAGAACCGCCGCGATATGCTTTCCGACATTTCTTATGCCGAGTCCGAAAATAAACCTGTCCAGGGTAACATCCTTTGAATCTTCTATCGCGCGTAAAAGGTTCACCGCCTTTTTCTCCTTCCAGCCTTCGAGTTTAAGCAGGTCCTCTTTCCTCAACGCGTATATGTCGGAAATTCTGTTAATGAGCCCTTCTTCATATAACTGCCCTGCTGTCTTGTCCGAGAACCCGTCTATATCGACCGCCCCCTTGCTTACATAATGCGCTATGGCCTCTTTGATCTGTGCCGGGCACGCGAGTCCGGCCGGACACCGGTAATAGACGTCTTCCTTTTTAACCGGAGTGCCGCAGCTCGGGCAGTCCCCGGGCATATGAAAAACCTTTTCCCTGCCGGTCCGTTTATCGGCAATAACTTCCGTAATGTCCGGGATCACGTCGCCGGCCCTTTGCACTTTCACGTGATCGCCTATCTTAACATCCAGCCTGGCGACCTCATCCATGTTGTGGAGAGTCGCCCGCGATACCGTAACGCCGCCGACTTCCACCGGCTGCAAAAGGGCCACGGGAGTGAGCACCCCGGTCCTCCCGACCTGGACCACGATGTTCTCCACGCGCGTGACCTCCTTGCGCGGCTCGAATTTAAACGCGAGGGCCCAGCGCGGATTGGCGGTCCTTGTGCCCAGCCGCCGCTGATGATCAAGGCTGTTCACTTTGACCACTACCCCGTCTATCTCGTAATCAAGCTCGTCTCTTTTCTTCTCAAGCTCATGATGATACCTCACGGCTTCCTCAATGGCGGAACAATGCCTGACACCGGGCGCTGTCTTTAACCCGAGCTTGCTGATCAGGTGTAGCATCTCTTCCTGCGTGGACGGCATTTCTTCGGAAAGAGCAAGTATCCTGTAACAATATATGTCAAGCTCCCTTTCAGCGGTTATCCGGGGGTCATGCTGTCTTAATGATCCGGCGGCCGCGTTACGCGGATTGGCAAAGGCATCCTTGCCCGCCTCTGTCTGCTTTTTGTTCAATTCCTGGAAATCCGTGATATGCATAAGGACCTCTCCCCTGACAGAGAAATGCCGGGGGACCTTATCCCCCTTCAGGCGCTGAGGTATATTTTTTACGGTTTTGAGGTTCTCAGTGACCTCCTCCCCGGCAAAACCGTCCCCGCGCGTCACGCCTCTCACAAAAATACCCCTCTCGTATACAAGTTCCACGCTGAGCCCGTCGAGTTTCGGTTCGCAGACATAGTCGATCTCTTCCGTGCCAAGCTCCTTTTTACAGGTGCGGTCGAACTTCACGCATTCTTCTTCCCTGCTTACACTTCCCAGGCTCAGCATGGGGGCCGCGTGCCTGACCCTGGCAAAACCGGCCTGAACAGGCGCCCCTATTTTCTGCGTTGGGGAATCCGGTGACATGTACCCGGGATATTGTTCCTCAAGCCGCTCGAGCTCTTTTGCCGATCTGTCATATTCGGAGTCCGATATCTCGGGTTTGTTCAAGGTGTAATAAAGGTGGTTGTGCCTTTTTATTTTTTTCCTGAGGTCTTGTATCTGTTTTTTGATATTTTTCATTTAAGTCGTGAACCGTAAGTCGTAATTCGTGAGCCGTGTTTTATGATCTAACGTTTGAGCGCTTTGATGAGAGAAGCGAGGGAGCGAGTGTTCAACACATCGTTTTTCTCCAGCCATCCTCTCCTGGCGGCGACAATGCCGTAGATCATCTGGTCAAGCTGCGCCGTGTCGTGTGAATCCGTGTTAATGGCGAATTTCGCGCCCAGCGCCTTTGCCCTCCTGCAGTGGACATCATTAAGGTCTATCCTTTTACCGTGAGTATTTATTTCCAGATAGATGTTCACGTCCCGCGCCTGCGTGAAGATCCTGTCAAAATCCAGATGCATGGGGCTCCGCCTGGTGATCAGCCTTCCGGAAGGATGCGCCAGAATATTCACGTACCTGTTTTCCATGCCCCTTAAGACACGGGCGGTCTGCGTCTCCATGTCCAGGGAAAAATGGGAATGCACCGCCGCTATCACTACATCCAGTTCCTTGAGGACACTGTCGTCCAGGTCCAGGTTCCCGTTCTTCAGGATATCAACTTCCACGCCGGCCAGGATCCTGATACCCTTTACCCTGCTATCGATCTTCCTTATCATGTCGATCTGCTTTAAAAGTTGTTTCTCATTAAGGCCGTGCGCGACTTTTACGAATTTTGAATGGTCGGCTATGGCTATATATTCATAGCCCTTGTGTCTGGCTGCCAGGGCCATCTCTTCTATGGTGTTACGCCCGTCCGTTGCCGTTGAATGCATATGCAGGTCTCCCCTGATATGTCCGGCTTCGATAAGCGACCCGGGCAGCCTGCCGGTCCGCGCCGCTTCTATCTCACCCCGGTCCTCCCGGAGTTCAGGGGGTATCCATTCCATG
>DAOVKF010000134.1 GCA_030631915.1 Candidatus Omnitrophota bacterium | reverse complement strand
GGCGTTATTTTCCGTGTCGACATCCAGCTGCCTGTCAAAGATAAAACCGTCTATGACCGCCCTGGTGATCTCGTTCTCGACGCCCGGGCTGTAAGAATAGCCGGACCTTTTATCGGATATCTCTCTGGTGGGGTCTATTTCGTTCACGAAGTTATTCACGTGTATGGAATCCATCCCGTCCGGAAGGAGCGAAGACGCAGTATAGCCGCATCCACAGGCAACAAAACAAAGGACCATCCCGGCGCAAACGCGGAAAAATACGGGCCCTAAAAACCTCTTCTTCATTTCCTGCTCCTCTTTTCCAGCTTCCCGGCCCTTTCTTCCGCTTCCCCGGCCGCGTCTGTCTCGGGGAACCTGGCCAGTACATCCCTGTAATAGACAAGGGCGCTCCCGTATCTGCCCTGCTTTTCGTAAAAAGCGGCGACTTTTAACAGGCTTTGGGCTTTTCTCCCCCTCAACACGCCAATAGCCTTCTCCGCTTCTTCCGCTATCGCGGGGACAGGCGTGGTTTTGGATATTCTTTCGAATTTCTTAAGGGCTTCCTCCGTGCCTTCCTGGTCATAGTCCGGGTCCAGCGAAGCTTCATACATGGTATAAGCAAGCTGATACCTGGCTTCGGAAACAAGTTCGCTGTTTGGATGATCCGTGACCAGCCTGTCATACGCGTCGACCGCTTTGTTGTAGTTTCTCATCCTCCGGTAACATTCCGCCATCCTGTACAGCGATTTATCCGCGTATTTCCCGAAAGTACTGTTCTCTATTATTTTTTTGTATATCGTGACCGCCCTGTCAAGGGAAACGTTCAATTCCAGGTCCATCAACTTCGGGGTCTCTTTGGTCTGAAGAATATTGGCTATATTGTACTCGCGCTCGATTATCTCTTCCAGCCGTCTTGTATATGGATAACTGTCCACGGTCTTCTGGTAATTCTCATAGGCAAAATAGTACTTGCCCAGCTCCTCAAAAGACCGGCCGGCGTAATACTGCGCTTCCGGGGCCAGGTCCGAATCCCTGTAATGCCTGGTCAGGCGGATAAATTCATCCGCGGAGCGCTGAAACTCCTTATTCTTAAAAAACCTCATCGCCCATTCAAACTGCTCATCCGGAGTATCCTTTGCCGCGAACTTCGGATTCACGGCAGTGTTGCTCTTTGGCGTCCATATCCAGAAAGCGGAACAGACCCTGCAGGCTGAAATTGAGAAAATAAAGAAAAATGTGATCGAAAGGATGATGTGGAACGGAATGTTCTTTTTCATGCCAAACCTGCTTGCTGAAATCCTGTTATCGCTGTGAAAACAGCCGTTGCGGCCGGCTTATTCAGCAGGCAAATCTGCTGCTGGCCTCTCTCCCGTATCCATCGTCGTATCCGTATCCGTACCCGTCGTATCCGTATCCGTCGTATCTGTCGTATCCGTGGATCCGTCGGGCTCGTTATACAAAGAGAGGCTGTTAACATACTCGTTAAGAAGTTCCCTGTCTTTCTTGGATATTTCCAGGAACTGGTTACCTACTTCGTAATCTTCCCCTGAATTCGCCTTGCGTATCCAGGCTATTTTTGAAATAGCCCTTATGGGTTTCGTGAGCATGGGAAGATCCAGTTCAAGTATCAACCGGCAGGCCATTGAGATGAACTCACTGGTCCTGAAATGCACGCCTCCCGCGCTCAGGTCCCTGCTTAATGACCCGGACCCCTCGGCTCCGGGACCATCCTGCAGTTTACGGTACCTCACAGGGATGTGTGTCTTTACCCTCGCGTATTTTCTTTTATCTGAATCTCCATTCACAACAATTACCTCCATTTATTTTATCTATTAATAAGCAACTGAATCTAATATAGCACATTTTTCATAATTTACAACCTTTTTTTCTGATCAAGTTCTTTATATTCATCGGTTATTATCGAATACCCCGTGAATTGCTCCTGATTCAGCGCCTGCGCCTCATTCCTGGAAACAACTTCGTCGATATCAACCCCCTTTATCTCCTTCTCTTCCTTTGCCTCCTCCTCTTCTTTTTCCTCTCCCTTCTCCATAACAAGCTTGCCGTATTCTTCATACCCGGTATCCTCTCCCTCGATACCGGCTGTCATCATGCTTTTGAGTTTGATAAGCACATCTTCGGGCGTCATCGCCGGATCCTCCGAAAGCATTAGCGCGGTCACGCCTGCCACGAACGCCGCTGAAAATGACGTCCCTGCCTCGTCTTCCGTCCCGTCTATTGTTACCACGTCCCACGGAGCCAGAAGATCAAGCGGATCGCCGTAATTGCTCCACGCCGACATCTTACCGTCAGCGTCAAGAGAACCCACGGTAATGACCTGTTCCTGAGCGGCAAGGCTGTTATCCGATATCTCAGTGCCTTCGTTGCCCGCGGCCGCTATCAGGACAGCGCCTTTATCAAAGGCATACTCGATAGCCGCTTCCACCTGCGCGCTCACCGGAAACAGGCTGAACGGCATGGCCAGGACTTTAGCGCCCATATCCACCGCATAATAAATAGCGTCAGAGACTATGCTGGAAGTTGTTTCGCTGTCATCGTTAAGAATTTTAAGCGCCATGATTTCAGCATCCGGAGCTACGCCCCCCTCGCCGTCTTTACCCTTAATAACACTTGCCGTTACCGTTCCATGACCCAGAACATCCATATAGTTTTCACTGTCAGATATGTCCGTAAAATTAAAACCACCTGCGATATCAATACCCAGATTTTCTGCATTTACCCCGGTATCCAGCATAGCAATCTTAATGCCTTCTCCGGTATATTTTTCCTGTAATTCACCAAGCTTCACAGAAAAACTTTCCATATTTTCCGGTAATATAGTATCTGCTATCCTGTCAACCAGAATATCTTCGCCAATTACAAGCGAACTTGCATGTGTATATACTGGTTTATCAGGCATAGCTAGACGCGTTAAATTTCCGGGCTGTGAAGCTTCCGACGTCCCTTTTATAACCCAGTCAACCCAAACCCATGCATATGGATTAGTGGATCCCTTATATTTTGCAGAGCCTCCAATACCCGGGAACTCATAATTCACCAAAGTCTTTGGATCCGGATACCATGTCCAAGTATCATCAGTTTCCCTTTCAAAAAGATCTTTGTATTTCACATTGTGCCAGTTCATAACGTCGTCATTATAACGCTCATATACCTCCATAACGTCTCCGGGAACGCCTCCACTGGCGGCTACATACCATGAGTCATACCAGTTAGCACCGTCATACTCCGTATTGTATCCTTTTACTACACCATCGGATGTCCAGAATACCTGCGGTACCGGATTAGCATAGGTATTATCCGCGTCTTCAAAATATATTCCGGCTTCGCCGTTAGTATTAAGGTACTTATAGTACCTTCCAGTATCATTATCCAAATACCAATAAACCTGCTGCCAAACTCCAGAACCATTTTTAATAGTCTTCTTCTTCAGACGTCCGGAAGAGTAAAAAGTGTAATTATATTCTTCCGCTACTATCCCTGCTATTAAATCAGGATGACTAGCATATGTCTTATCAGTTTGCGCATGAAATTCACCGTCACCGGGATCAACAAAATCACTCGATACATGCCATTTATTGTCCGGCGTACCCGACTCGACAACTACCGGATCGATACTCGTACCGTCAAAATAATACGTTTTCGTCAATAGATCTCCGCTCGCGTTATACGTATATTTCTCGTACTGGTCATTCTCCGTCGCCAGCTCGTTATCGTAGATCTCTTTCGTGAGTATATTACCATCAGCGTCATACTCGTACCGTACCATCATCAGCAGCGTCGTGAGCGTCGAATC
>DAOVKF010000212.1 GCA_030631915.1 Candidatus Omnitrophota bacterium | reverse complement strand
GCCCTTTCTCCTTGGGGAGAGGTGTCTAATAGGGTAATAGGGTAAAATCACCGCTAAAACTCCCTCCCCCTTGAAGGGGGAGGGTCGGGGTGGGGGTGAAATCCCCAGGTTATTGAGCGCTTACCTTTCGAGGTTAAATCATGTCTTCAGATAAGCCATTGGTGGGTGTTGTTATGGGGAGCGCGTCCGATTCGGATGTGATGAAGGGTTGTGCGGACATCCTCCGGGAACTTGAGATACCTTATGAGATCAAGGTGCTGTCGGCGCACCGCACGCCCGATCAGACAAGGGAGTATGCCGTGTCAGCGGCCGGTCGTGGCATTGAGGTGATTATTGCGGGGGCAGGCTGGGCCGCGCATTTAGCCGGATTCATGGCCGCCAACACCAGCCTGCCGGTCATCGGGATTCCCATTGATTCTTCGCCTTTAAAAGGAACTGACGCCCTTTTGTCAACAGTTCAGATGCCGCCTGGTATTCCCGTTGCCACGGTGGCCGTGGGAAGCGGGGGAGCAAAAAATGCCGCTGTTCTGGCGGCACAGATTCTAGCCTTAAAATACCCTCCTATTTCGGAAAAACTTCAGGGTTATCGCGAGGCATTAACGCAAAAGGCCATGGAAAAGGCAGACGCCTGGACGGAATAGGAGGAAAGGGGGATAAAATGGCAGGTGAATACGTATACAACCTGGCCGGCGAAGAGACCTATGAAGACGGTCAGACTATCATCAAAGAGGGAAGCCCGGGCGATTGGGTCTATGTTATCCTGTCCGGGTCCGTGGAAATTTCCAAGACCGTTCGAGGGAAAAAATGCGTGGTGGAGGTATTGCAATCAGGTGAAGTGTTCGGAGAACTCGGGTTTATCGGGGGCATAAAACGAACCGCTACCGCCTGTGCCGTTGGAGAGACGACCCTCGGTATTATTGACCGGGGATTTCTTGAGGAAGAATACAACCGGCTTTCCGGGCAGTTCAGGGGCATTCTTGAAACCATAACCCGTCGTTTCGAAAGAATCCTTGAAAGGATATATGATCAAAGGGGCAGGACAGATCCCAGGGTGCCAAAGGTCCTGTCACTAACATACAAAGATCGTGCGGCTTTTATCCAGGCTTACACGGAGAATGCGAGCAATGGCGGGCTCTTCATAAAGACGGAAAAGCCGCTGAGGGTCGGGTATCAGTTTGTTCTTAAGCTCCAGCTCCCGGGTGTGCCCAATCCCCTTCAGATCAAGTCTGAGGTGCGGTGGACGCGACCGCCGGAAAAGGGTCATCCGGACCAGGTGCCTGGAATGGGGATACAGTTTCTTGAAATATCAGAGAATGATACCCGGGTACTGAAAGAATGTCTTGCGGCAGGATAAGTAAGCTCATG
>DAOVKF010000123.1 GCA_030631915.1 Candidatus Omnitrophota bacterium | reverse complement strand
CGTGGTGCCCCGGCCATCGGTATCGCGGCCGCTTACGGCGTTTATCTGGGCATAAGGGGAAGCCGGGCGCGGGCATTCGGGTCGTTTGACAAGGAGGTCGGGAAAACCGCCCGATACCTGGCTGGAGCACGGCCCACGGCCCGCAATCTTTTCTGGGCGCTGGAACGCGTATGCGCGGTCCTGGAGAAGAACAGGGCGAAGAGCGTCGGGGCGTTAAAAAAGATCATCCTGCAAGAGGCGCACGCGATCCTTAAAGAGGACAAAAGGATATGCCGTGAGATCGGAAAACGCGGAAGAACGCTTTTCCATAAAGGGACGAAAGTGCTGACCCATTGCAATGCCGGGGGTCTGGCCACTTCCGGTTACGGCACCGCGCTCGGTGTCATCTTTTCCGCCGGGAAAGATATTGCGTGCGTCTATGTGGACGAGACCCGCCCTGTTTTACAGGGGGCGAGGCTCACTGTATGGGAGCTCTTGAAAAAAGGGATCAATACGACACTTATATGCGACAATTCTGCGGCGTCATTAATGGCGAAGAAGGAGATCGACGCTGTGATCGTGGGTGCGGACCGCATCGCGGCTAACGGTGATACCGCCAATAAAACAGGGACCTACGGACTTGCTGTCCTGGCTTCTTATCATGACGTCCCTTTTTACGCCGCCGCGCCGGTTTCAACGTTCGATCTGTCCGTTCCGGACGGTGCCGCGATCCCGATAGAGGAACGGGACCCCTCGGAAGTGAGGAAGATCAACGGCAGGCTTATTACGGTCAGGGGCGTAAATGCCTTGAATCCGGCGTTTGACGTGACGCCCGCGGGATTGATCACCGCGATCATCACGGAGCGCGGTATTATCACCAGGCCTGACAGGCGGAAGATCGCGAAGGTGGTCAGGGCAGCATAATTTGAAACCATGGAAGAGCTGAGACTGATAGAGGAGATAAGAAAGCGGGCCGGAAGTCCCGGAAAAGGCGTAAGAGCCGGGATCGGCGACGACTGCGCCGTGCTTGACTATGACAGCAAAAAATATCTCTTATGGGCCGCTGACATGCTCGTGGAAGGGACGCATTTCAGCGTTAAAGAGGCGGGATACCGGAAGATCGGCCGCAAGGCTGTGGCGGTCAATATCAGCGATATAGCCGCCATGGGCGGAGTACCCGCGTATATCACGGTGGCCGCAGGGATCCCTCCCCGGATGGATCGGACCGCTGTCCGCGCGGTTTATGACGGGATATTCGGCATGTGTAAAGATCATGGCATCAGGGTCATCGGAGGCGACACTAACCGGTCCGACAGCCTGGTGATCAGTGTTTCCATTATCGGGTTCGTTGAAAAAAAACGGCTCCTCAGGCGTAACGGGGCAAAGGAGGGAGACCTGATACTTGTGACAGGTCCGGTAAGGGACGGCAGAAGGGACCACCTGGATTTTGTGCCGCGGCTGAAAGAGGCGCGTTTCCTTTCCGCGCGTTACAGTATCCATTCCATGATCGACGTTTCGGACGGCATCGCGCCGGACCTGGGAAGGATATGCGCGGAAAGCGGCCTGGGGTGTAAAGTATACGCCGGTTCCATCCCCTTGTCGCGGCGTCTCACGCTGGAGGACGCATTATATTACGGAGAAAGCTTCGAACTTTTATTTACAATGTCAGCGACGGAGTCAAGGAAACTTTTTCTTGACATGAGGTCCGGCCGCAGGGCCCCGCTGTATTTCATTATCGGAGAGATGTCCCGGAAGAGCGGAGGACTGCGGCTTATCCGGGATGAGGGACGTTCGGTCGCCCTGAAGACAAAGGGGTATCGGCATTTGTGATGAGCTGGTTCAGTGCGTTGCACAAGACCACGGGTTTGCCCGTGGGACTTTATAAAAAAATGGATCGGGAAACAAAAAACCATCGAACAACAAGAAGCTTCATATCGTCTTCTCCCGGGGAGACGATAGATATGGGCGAGAGAGTCGCCCGCGGCCTGGAGCAGGGGGATTTCATCGCGCTGGAAGGCGCCCTGGGAGCGGGTAAGACCGTGTTTGTCAAAGGTGTGGCCAAAGGGCTCGGCATTGCGGACCATCTTTATGTGAACAGCCCTTCTTTCGTGATAGTAAAGGAGTACCCCGGCCGGCTGGACCTGTACCATTTCGACGTGTTCAGGCTGGACCAGGAAGGATTCACGGACACGCTTGATTACAGACGTTACTTTTACGGCAGCGGGGTCACTGTCGTGGAGTGGGCTGATAAGATAAAGGACGAGGTCCCGGATGAGTACCTGGAGATCAGGATAACGCACGTCAGCCCCATGAAGAGACGTTTTGATCTCAGGGGACACGGCAAGAGATATTCGCGCATCGTCGACAGATTATAGGTATATGTTATTGCAACTACTCAGGTAATCAGTGATGAGACCGTTTACCATGCTCCGTACAGGCGGGAGCGGCGGGGCGAACGATCGTTTACCATGCTCCGTACAGGGAGGAGCCACACCGGGCGGAGGGGCCCTGGTAGGAGCATGATAAACGATCGTTACTGTTGTTACTATGGTTGTTACTATGGTTGTTACTATGGTTGTTACTATGAAGATACTGGCATTTGACACATCTACAAGATTTTTAAGTATTGCCCTTCTGGAAGACAATGAAATGGTAGCTGAATTTCACGAAGAAGCGGGCATGCGTCACAGCGAGATCCTGATCCCCCGCATAAACGATACGCTGGAAAAAGCGGGCTGGAGGATCAGGGAGATCGGGCTGATCTGTGCGGGGACAGGCCCGGGGTCTTTTACCGGACTGCGTATAGCGGTCGCCACAGTGAAGGGGATGGCCGCGGTTTTCCCCGATAAGCAGGTGATCGGCATTCCGTCCATGGACGCGATGGTCATGAACCTCCCTGCGGGAAGGGCGCCGGTGGCCCCTCTTTTAGACGCCAGAAAAGGAAAGGTCTATTCATGCGTTTATGAACTTTCCGGCGATGAGCCGGTAAGGGTGACGGACTACCTTTTGATCGCGGTTGAGGAACTGCTGGGCAGCCTGAGCGGAGAGGTGATATTCTTCGGCGACGCCGTGGCCAGGTATAGAGAGGCCCTGGACAAGCACCCCCTGGCGCGATATACCGAAGATGTTGACTGGTATCCAAGGGCTGTGCATATCGGGCGCCTGGGATTCAGGCGTTCCATTGCGGGCACCGATACTCCGGAGTCACTCGAGCCGATGTATTTGCACGCGAAGGAATGCAATATCACGAAGAGAAAGCGCGGATAGCGGCAAGGGGCGGGATACGACATGAACACGACTTACCGGCCCACGTGGGCGGAAATAAACCTGGAAGCTGTCAGCAATAACCTGAAGCAGATCCGTGACTTCCTGGATGAGGGCGTGGAGATCATGCCCGTGGTGAAAGCTAACGCGTACGGGCACGGGATCTGTGAGATAAGCCGCGTGCTTGTACAGAACGGTATCCGTTATCTGGGAGTCGCCACCGTGGATGAGGCCCTGAAACTGCGCGCGGCCGGGACGGATATTTCCATACTTGTGATGGGATCCGTGCTTGAAGAGGAAGCAAGAGCGGCCGTGGACCGTGACGTAACCCTTACTTTGTGCGATCACGGGCTTTTACAGGGCCTTGTTGACATCGCAAAAGCCATTGGCAAAAGGCCGAGAGTCCACGTGAAGGTCGATACCGGGATGGGGCGTATCGGCGTCTGGCATGCGGAGGCGCTTGACTTTATAGAGGAAGTCCGTATGAATAAAGAGATAGACATGGAGGGTGTATATACTCATTTTTCTTCTGCGGGCCGTGACAGCATGTATACGGCGTTACAGATAGCGTATTTTGAGGATATACTTGAAAAGATGAGAGAAAAAGGGATAAGAGTGAGGTACAGGCATGCCGCTAACAGCATTGCTGTCGTGGATCGGAAAGGATCGCACATGAACCTTGTCAGGCCCGGCATCCTTCTCTACGGCATCTATCCAAAAGAGACTTTCCGGAGTTTTTTGAGGCTGAAACCGGTCATGACCCTTAAGACCAGGATAGTGTATCTGAAACAGACGCCCTCGGGCAGGTCCATAAGTTACGGCAGGACACATATAACCCAGCAGGAGACGAACATCGCCACTATCCCGATAGGATATGCCGACGGTTACGGAAGGATCCTTTCGAACAGGGCTCAGGCGCTTGTTAAAGGCCAGTTTGTCAGGGTCATCGGCATGGTGACAATGGACCAGACCCTTCTGGATGTAGGCCGTGTCAGGGATGTGAAAGTCGGCGATGAGGTGGTGCTGATCGGGGAACAGGGGGACGCGGCTCTCCCTGTCGAGAAGATCGCCAGGCTTGCCAGGACAATACCTTATGAGATCGTGGCCGGGATAACGGACAGGGTCCCGCGGATCTATCCGCCTTCG
>DAOVKF010000061.1 GCA_030631915.1 Candidatus Omnitrophota bacterium | reverse complement strand
GACGGGTAGAATAAAAAGGAGAGAATAACCCGCCGAAGAAAAGAAGGACCCGGGTGAGTCGCCCGGGTCCTTCTTTTTTAAAAAAAATCCAGCCATCCGAAGCAGAGCTGTTACAGGGATGGGTGGGTGGGAAAAATAAAAAGAGTCCCGCACGCCGAGCATTGCTACTCGTCACCTAATTATCACCTACGCTACATTTTTATTGACCTAACCATAGCCTTTATGATATAATGGCTTACTATCTGTCTATTACTATAATAACTATAATCATTAGTAATACTACATATAAAAACATAAGATGATGAAAAAACACTTTAATACACATAAATTGCGGCTCAAGGCCATGACAATAAGTATGATATGCCTGTTCATGCTTAACAATATCTCTTTTGCGTCGCAGCCCGGGGCGCTACAAAGAAGCGTGCATTCCCTTGCCCCGTTTTCAAGGTTTTCGTCCATAGAGTTTATGGAAGATGCCGGGCTTATCTATTTGAATCGTTTAATAGGCCGGGTCCTGGATCAGTTCGGCAGCAAGATCAGCGCGGACGGGTTAAAAAGGTTTATTGAAAAACATCTCTCATCTGTCGATATTACGAGATTTGATCCGGAAGGATTATACAGGGAAGGTGACACGTTCTGTCTTCCCTGTACCGGAGGGGACAGTGGTCAAAAACTCATTCTTCGCTACTACCTGCCGCATGATAATCCGGCGGAGGCCGCAGGCAAAGTATCAGTGTCTGTTGGGATCGGGGAAGTGATGCTTATATGTGAGTATCAGGAAGGGCCCGGCGAAAGTCCGGAGGAAAGAACAGCCTCTCTCCCTGAAAGCGTGGAGCGATTTGACCGGCGTCCCGTTAACGTGGGTTTACTCCAGGAACACTATGTTAAGCATGACATGGCGGTAAAGCGGGCTATAAATCCGGGTGATAAACCCCTGACAGGGGTTTATGGCGCGGCCGGCGCTGATGTATCAAATTTCTTTTTATCGACCAATGCGGCCGAGGCATATTTTATTTCACAGTACAGCGACGTCTTTTTCGCGTTTTCCCGAAGAGACTTAAAGAAATGTTTTAACAGGGACCCTGAAGAATATATAGACAAACATCTGTCAAAAGACTATTGCGCGTGGAAATTTTTCAGAGGTTTTGCCGGCGGTCACGCCGTGGAGGGTAAGAATAAGATGGTCGCGGCTCTTGCCTTTGAGTTAAAGGTGATGGGCGTGGACCTGAATACCGTGAAGATCAGCTCATACCGCGGCTGTCCCAGGATAACGTTCCAGTGGGGTTACAGCGGCGCGGCTGAAAAAGAGCGTTCAATAACCCTGGTCAACGCTGACGTTACCAGACCGGATGAGTATAAACATGTTCTGGAAGGGAAAAAGATCGATATCTATTACCAGAGGGCCGCTAATGAGACCGCGTATGATTACAGAAAGGGCAGGGAAAGTTTTATTGGCTTTATATACACCCTTTTGAACCCGGGCGGTTTTTTTGTCACGGACGATCATGTGTATGATTATATGAAGGAATGGTATTGCGACCTGGGTCCGGAATTTCCATTGGAAGTGAGGGAAACGGAGATCCCCGGGCTTAAAGGGATTGAAGCGGATATTTTGAAACGCAGAGGGGATGATCAGCTGGCCATGTTTGACGATAATCAGGATTATTATGGCTGGAAGGTCAGGATCAGGCAGAAACCGTTTATTACCGTGGCAGCAGAAGAGCTGAATGGATATTCAGGCACAAACAAAAGACCTGCGCAGGATCTGATCGATATTGTTATCATGCAGGCGTATGAAGCGAAAAAGCGGGATGAAAACGTCATAATAGGTATTGACACAAGCTGGATCCCCGCAACGCAGATAGCGGCCATACAGGGGCTTTTAAGCAGATTGAACAATTTATCGCGGGGAAAAGGTCTGGGCAATATAACGATAAAGAGAAGCAGTGGAGAGGCCCTGGCAGGGGTGCTGGCTAAGGAGATCGGCAAAAAGAAAACCTCTCTGTCAAACGTGGTCATTCTGGGAGACCGGAAAGTGCTCGGTTCAAAAGCATTTGATGCGTTCAGGGAGCCGGACGCGGAAAAGGAAGCAGCGTTTTTCGCGGAAATAGCGCTGCCTGAAGATTTCCCGGAGAATAGTTATATCAGGCTTCTTGACATGCTCACGATAGCGCTGAAACTCGCTTTTGGGGAGCCGGTATCGCCGGAGCACCCTTTTATGGACATTGTCCGCGGCGGCCGCAGGACCTTCCGGTTCATCCCCAGGGCCGAGCCTTTTGAATTCGAGGAACTCAGGAACTTATACGAGATCCAGCGGCAGGCCATAGCCGCTGCGGCGTAATCGCCATAGCAACTACTCAGCTGGTCAGTGCCCCTGCAACGCAGTGAGGCTGCTCCGGGGTATTCCTACCAGAAGCTTGAAAACTTCTACAACCTGTAGTGGCCGTTCAAACTTTATTTTTCCAGGGTCGGCCGCGTCGGAATTGTAGCTACTTGGGACGTACAAGCTTCTGTCCGGAACACCCCGGAGCAGCCTCCCAACACCCCGCTCTGCAACACTACTCCCCGAGCCTACACCCTCGCCCCTGGACCATCGACCCTACAGCCTGTCTCCTTAATCCTTGACAATCAGTATAATATCGTTACAATTGGTGTGGAAATGGAGGTGGATATGAAGCTTGAGAACAGGATTTCCATGATCACCGGCGCTGCGCGGGGCATCGGCAAGGAGATCGCTTTTACGTTTGCCGGACAGGGGTCTGATATCGCTATTTGTGACGTGAATGAGGAGATTTTGACGGCAACGGCGGATGAGATCGAGAAGGCTTCCGGAAGGAAAGTTCTCGCTGAGAAAGTGGATGTCACGTCGTTCAAAGAATGTGAGACCTTTGTCAACAAAATCCTTGACAATTTTGGCAAATTAGATATACTTGTGAACAATGCCGGCATTACCAGGGATAATCTTCTGCTGAGAATGTCAGAAGAAGAATGGGATGTTGTGCTCAAAGTGAACCTGAAAGGGGCCTTCAACTGTATAAAGGCGGTGGCCCGCCCCATGATACGCCAGAGAAACGGAAACATAATAAACATGGCGTCGATCATAGGTATTATGGGCAATGCGGGCCAGGCGAATTATTCCGCCAGCAAAGGGGGCCTTATCGCGCTGACCAAGACAGCGGCCAAGGAGCTGGGGTCGCGCAATATAAACGTCAATGCCATTGCCCCCGGCTTTATCCGGACGGAGATGACGGACAAGCTTTCCGAGGAGATGAAGCAGGGCATGCTGAAGCTGATCCCGTTGCGTAGAATGGGCGGGACAGAAGATGTTGCGGGACTGGCTCTTTTTCTGGCTGGTGAGGATTCCGCGTATATTACGGGCCAGGTCGTTCAGGTTGACGGCGGCATGGTCATGTGAAAGGATCTGTAACGGTTCGAATTCAAATGTAACTCAAGGAGGAACACATGTCAGAGACAGGCGATAAGGTCAAATCGATCGTGGCGGAACAGCTGGGTGTAAAACTCGAAGAAGTAAAAGAAGACGCTAAGTTTATCGACGATCTCGGGGCAGATTCCCTTGATACAGTCGAACTCGTTATGGCCCTCGAAGAAGAATTCGGTGCCGAGATACCGGATGAGGACGCTGAAAAGCTTACCACTGTTGGTGAATCCATCAAGTATATTGAGGAAAAGACCCAGCAACAACAGCAATAACTCCAGAACCTGCCAGAGAGAACACACAATGCCAGAAAGAAGAGTGGTCCTTACGGGAGTAGGAGCCATTACTCCCGTGGGGAATAATGTGTCGGATTTTTGGGATGCCATCCTTAACGGTAAGTCAGGTGTGGGCCCGCTTACCGCTTTTGACGGTACTTTTTTTAATTCCAGGATCGCCGCTGAAGTAAAGGATTTTGACGCGACCCGGTACATGAGCGGGAAACAGGACAGGAGACTGGACAGGTTCGTCAAGTTCGCTCTCGCGGCCGCGAAGATCGCTTTTAAGGATAGCGGCATTGATCCGGAGAGAATGATCCGGGAAAGAGCCGGTGTTTACATCGGTTCCGGCATCGGCGGGCTGCATACCGTAGAATCCGAACATAAAAAATATCTGGAGATGGGCCCGGAAAAAGGCCCTGCCAGGATCTCGCCGTTCCTGATACCCATGCTGATAGTCAATATGGCTTCCGGTGTCGCTTCCATAGAGTTGGGGTTGAAAGGCCCGAATTCAGCGGCCGTGACAGCCTGTGCCACGGCAAGCCATTCCATAGGCGATGCGTTCAAGATCATTCAGAGGGGGGCTGCCGATGTTATGATAGCGGGGGGATCGGAAGCGGCGATAACGCCTATGGGGTTCGGAGGATTCTGCGCTTTAAAAGCGCTTTCCACCCGGAACGACGAACCTTGGAAAGCCTCACGGCCTTTTGACAGGGAACGGGATGGTTTCATAATGGGGGAAGGCGCGGCCGTTGTCGTGCTTGAAGAGATGGAACAAGCCCGCAAAAGAGGCGCGCGCATATACTGTGAGATCACGGGCTACGGCATGAGCGGCGATGCCTATCATATGACCGCTCCCGAACCTTCGGGGGACGGCGCTGTAAGATGCATGAGGGCCGCGCTGGAAGACGCGAAGCTGAACGTGGAAGAAGTGGATTATATCAATGCCCACGGGACCTCAACGCTTCTTAACGACAAGATGGAGACCAGTGCCATAAAACAGGTTTTCGGCGAACACGCCGCAAAGATCGCTGTTTCTTCCACTAAAGGAGTTACCGGTCATATGCTCGGAGCTGCGGGAGGGGCCGAGCTTATGGCCTGCGCCATGGCCATAGAGAAACAGACGCTGCCGCCCACGGCAAATTATGAGATCCCGGATCCGGAATGCGATCTGGATTATGTCCCGAACCATCCCAGGGAGGCAAAAGTGGATGTGGTTATAAGCAATTCCCTCGGGTTCGGCGGACATAATGTGACACTGGCGGTAAGGAAGTTTACCGGCTAATAAGAAAAGGAGACGGAGAATGGACTACCTTTTGACCGAAGAACAGCAGATGATAAAGGATCTATGCCGCCAGATCGCCGAAGAAAAGATAAAGCCCGTGGCCGCTGAATATGACGAAACCGCTGAATTTGCCTGGGACATAATGAAGATACTCGCGGAATCGGATATCTGCGGGATATATATTCCCGAAGAATACGGAGGTATGGGCGGCGGGGTGTTTGAGCTCGCGATCGCCACTGAGCAGCTTTCCTGGGGGTGCGGAGGCATATCGCTCGGTTTTGCCGCTACGGGACTGGGGGCCTTTCCCCTTCTCCTTTACGGGAATGAGGGCCAGAAAGCCGAATATCTTCCCGATATCGCGGCGGGCAGGAAACTGGCGTCGTTCGCTTTGACGGAAGCCGAAGCGGGTTCAGACGCGGGGAGCATAAAGACATCCGCGAAGAAAGACGGGGATCACTATATCATTAACGGGACCAAACAATGGATAACAAACGCGGGCGAAGCTGAGATCTATACCGTGATCGCCATGACGAACAAGTCAAAAGGGGCGAGAGGCGCGAGCGCTTTTATCGTGGAGAAAGACACTCCCGGATTAAGTTTCGGCAAAAAAGAGAACAAGATGGGGATACGGAGTTCCGCGACAAGAGAGGTGATCTTTACTGATTGCCGTGTCCCCGCGAAGAACCTCCTGGGCAGGGAAGGCCTTGGGTTCATCATTGCCATGAAGACGTTTGACAATTCCAGGCCCGGTGTGGCCGCTCAGGCCCTTGGCATAGCGCAGCGGGCCCTGGACGAAGCGGTGCAGTACACGCATGAGAGGAGGCAGTTCGGGCAGGCCATATCCTCTTTCCAGGGCGTGCAGTTCATGCTCGCGGACATGGGTACCCAGCTGGAAGCGGCACGCGCCCTTATTTATTCAGCGGCACGGATGATCGATTCAGGCGCCAGGAACGTCGCGAAAGTGTCAGCCATGTGCAAGATGTATGCCTCGGATGTCGCGATGAAGGTCACCACGGACGCTGTCCAGCTTCTGGGCGGATATGGATACATGAAAGAGTACCCGGTCGAAAAGCTCATGCGTGACGCGAAGATCACCCAGATATATGAAGGGACGAATCAGATACAGAGGAGCGTTATCGCTTCTTCATTAATAAAAGAAAGCCTTGGGAAGAAGTAAGTACACCCTGCAACGATCATGAAGATACTTGTCCTCATAAAACAGGTCCCGGAGACCACGGATGTAAAAATAGATCCTGAGACCAATACCCTGAAGCGGGAAGGGGTGAAGTCCATTATCAACCCCTTTGACATGTATGCCATAGAGGAGGCGGTCAGGATAAAGGAAAGATCAGGGGGCGGACAGGTGATCGCCGTAAGTATGGGACCTCCGCAGGCAATGGAAGCTTTGAGGGAGGCCATATCAATGGGGTGTGATGAAGCGGTCCTGTTGAGTGACAAAAAATTCGCGGGCAGTGATACCTGGGCCACGAGTTATACGCTTTCACAGGCTATCAGGAAGCTCGGTGATTACAGCGTCGTTTTGTGCGGAAAGCAGGCGTCTGACGGAGATACGGCGCAGGTCGGTCCCGGTGTTTCCACGCATCTGGATATACCCCAGGTGACTTATATAAAGAAAATAGAGCAGATCAACGCTGAAAGCGCGAGAGTGGAAAGGATGACCGAGGAAGGGTATGAGATCATTGAGACCGCGCTTCCCGCTGTCATGACCGTCGTAAAGGAGATCAACGAGCCGAGACTGCCCTCTTTAAAGGGCAAAATGAGAGCTAAAAAAGCGGAAATACCCGTATGGACCGCCGAAGACCTTTTGTGTGACGAGGAAAAGATAGGCCTGGACGGTTCTCCGACACGAGTGATAAAGGTATTCACGCCTCCGCCGAGACAGGGCGGCCGTGTGCTGGCAGGGGAACCGGAAGCAGTGTCAAAAGAGCTGGCGGATCTGCTTAAGGATGTTGTTATCAGTTCATAGTAATTCACGACTTAGGATCAGGATATAGGTGTTTGGAGTTGGGGTGAAGGCCCCGGATCAGGCACAGCGCGGCGCAGGGTGGGGAGTCAGGGTTTGGGATTTAGAATTGATGGGAAAAGATGCCGGATAAAGCTGCGATAAAAATACTGAACGAGAAATGCACTGGATGCGGACTGTGCGTGAAAGCGTGTCCATTCGGTGCCATAAGCATGGAAGGGAAGCAGGCTGTTATTGACCTGACAACATGCACCTTCTGCGGCGCATGCGTAGAGGCCTGTAAATTCAATGCTATTCTTATCCTCATGAAAGAAGAGGCCAAAGCCGATCTTTCGGATTATAAGGACCTCTGGGTGTTCTGTGAACAGAAAAAAGGCGAAATCCAGTCTGTTTCATTTGAACTTCTTGGAAAAGGCAGGGAACTTGCCGACAAACTGGGGGTAAGCCTGTGCGCGGTCCTTTTAGGGGACGGGATGGAGGGCTGTTGCGGGGGACTTGTGGCCAGAGGCGCGGATAAGGTCTATCTTGTCGATTCACCCAAACTTCGCAACTACCAGGACGATCCCTACTCGAAAGTGCTGACCGCTCTGGTCCGGAAGCATAAACCGGAAATACTCCTCTGCGGCGCCACGACAATGGGCCGGAGTTTGATCTCGCGCGTGGCGGTCAAAACCAGGGCCGGCCTTACGGCGGACTGCACCGGACTGGACATAGACCGGGAAGAGAAGTTATTGCTGCAGACCAGGCCCGCTTTTGGCGGCAACATCATGGCCACTATCATAACGCCTGATACAAGGCCGCAGATGGCCACGGTAAGACATAAAGTCATGAAGGAATCAGAACCGGATGCGAAAAGGAAAGGCGAGATAATAAAGGAAGGATTCCCGGAAGAGACATATTCTTCCAGGAGCAGGCTGATAGACGTAGTCGAGGAAATAGAGGAGACCGTAAACCTTGCCGAGGCTGATATCATTGTTTCCGGAGGCCGCGGCGTGGGTTCGCCGGACAATTTTGACATTATAAAAGAACTGGCCGTAAGCGTTAACGGGGCTGTCGGAGCTTCAAGGGCTGTGGTCGACGCCGGGTGGATGCCGTACTCGCACCAGGTCGGGCAGACCGGAAAGACCGTTTGCCCGAAGATATACATCGCGTGCGGCATAAGCGGACAGATACAGCACCTCATAGGAATGAAATCCGCGGACATTATCGTTGCCGTTAATAAGGACCCGGATGCGCCTATCTTCAGTGTCGCTACTTACGGGATAGTGGACGACCTTTTCAAAATAGTTCCCGCTCTCACCACGCATTTCAAAAAGATCCTCGGAAAATAAAATAAGTCCAACTCTTGTTAAATATAAAAAAGGAAGAAATATTCATTCGCTTTTACTGGAAAGTATGGTATACTTATTGTAAGGTTTGAAAAAGCTATTAATTATTCAGTTCTTTGAAAAATTTGATAAAAGCAAACCATTCGTAAGAGTGGGACGCAAAGCCAAGGGATCTTTTTCGTGACCCGTGACTCGTTTGACGAGACACGAGCGACGAAATGAGGCCAGCCTGGTTGCCGACTGAGGGCGAAGTCCTGAGCTTATCGAGGGACAAAGCCCGCAGGAGTCCCGTGCGGATCCGCAGGGCGACTCGAGTAGTCGTTAAAAATTTGCGGACCCAACCTTACCATGGTTGGGTTTTTTTAACAAAGCGCGTGGAGAGCGCGACAATAACAAATGTAAGGGAGGTGATGTAGGATGAATAAAAGAATAACACTAATATTGACAGTACTGGTTCTAATGTACGGGATGGCGGGAACAAGCGAAGCGGAGCTTTATGTAAGGGGAACGGACACGCTGGGCAATAAGCTGATCTATAATGATGACCAGGACATAACCTGGTATGATTAT
>DAOVKF010000125.1 GCA_030631915.1 Candidatus Omnitrophota bacterium | reverse complement strand
TGACCAGGCACAGGTTTGCCGTTAAAGAGGTCCCTGTAAAACCCGCCTTTACCGGCAGGGCTCCGCAGGGATATCGTGTGCTGTTCGACAAAGTAGAGGTGGACCCTTCGTGTATATCGATACTGGCCCCGGAAAGCATTATCGAAGGCGTGGATGAACTTGAGACCGAGAGAATAGATCTCGGGGAATATACCCGTTCCGTGAGTCTGCGCCTCGGGATCCGCTCCGATGTAAGAGCCTTAAGGTTGAAGGAGAAAAGCGTGGAGGTATATCTGCCTGTGGTAGAGGTGAAAGGTGACACGGCGGAGAGCGACGAGTAGTCAGTGCCGGGCAGCAAGGGGCAAGGGAAAAGATGGTAAGACTGGGTGTTAACATAGATCATGTTGTCACTGTCCGGGAAGCGCGCAGGACCTTTGAGCCTGATCCGGTGTCAGCGGCGCTTCAGTGCGAAGAAGCCGGCTGTGACGGGATAGTCTGCCATCTCAGAAAGGACCGCCGCCATATTAACGAAAAGGACCTTTACGGGTTAAAGCAAAAGGTCCGGACGCGGTTGAATATGGAAATGTCGGTCGATCCCGAGATAGTCGATATCGCGTGCCGGGCAAGGCCTGATCAGGCCACGCTGGTCCCTGAAAACCGCCGGGAGATAACGACCGAAGGCGGGCTTGATGTGGCGGGTAATTTCGAGAAGGTCAGGGATGTTGTGGGAAGACTTTCTTCCGCCGGTATCGAGGTAAGCCTGTTCATCGATCCGGAACCGGAACAGGCCGCCGCTTCCAAAAAGGCCGGCGTGAATATGGTCGAATTTCATACGGGAAGGTACGCGGAGGCGTTCAATGCCGGAGGAGATCACATGAAGGAACTGGGCTGTCTGCGGGACATGTCGGCGGCCGCGATAGAAGAAGGCCTGGTCGTGTGCGCGGGGCACGGTCTGAATTACCGGAATGTGACTCCGGTGGCGCGCATGAACGGCATGTATGAGCTGAATATAGGGCATTCGATCATTTCCAGGGCGGTATTCGTCGGGATAAAAGAGGCGGTAAAAGAGATGAAGGGTCTTCTGGCATGAATATAGCGGGTATAGGCATAGATGCCGTGGAGATAGAAAGGTTTGAGAGGATAGCAAAAGAGAAGGGCGAGAGATTTTTAGAGAGGGTATTCACTTCCCGGGAGATGGAGTATGCCGCGTCGAAAAAGGCCCGGTTTATCCATATGGCCGGAAAGTTCGCGGCAAAGGAAGCAGTCAAAAAAGCGCTTCCCAACGGCGCTGAGATAGGGTTAAGGTGGCCGGATATCGAAATATTGAATACAGAAGACGGCGAGCCCTATGCCATTCTGCACGGTGAGGCCGGCAGGTTGATGAAAGAATTCAGATTGACGCGGGTACTGGTAAGCGTATCGCATACCCGCGGTATAGCTGTATCCAACGCGGTGGTGATGAAAAATGGTTCGTAAACATATAGAAAAAATACCGGCCCGGCGCGAAGATTCTCATAAAGGGGATTATGGCAGGGTATTTGTTATTGCCGGGTCCGTCGGCATGACAGGCGCGGCTTTTCTGTGCTGTCAGGGCGCTTTGAGGGCCGGCAGCGGGCTGGTTACTAACGGCATCCCGGGCTCGCTTAACGGGATAATGGAGGTAAAGCTCACGGAGGCCATGACCATGCCCCTGGCCGAGACCAGGAAACGTTCTTTGAGCAGAAAAGCCGGGAAAAGCATACTTGAGTTTTCGAGGAAATGCGATGCGGTCGTAATAGGGCCGGGCCTCGGCGACGCCGTCGAGACCCGCGCGCTGGTAAAGGAACTGGTCAAAAAGATCAAATGCCCGGTCGTTCTTGACGCTGACGGCATCAACGCGCTCAGGGGGAACAAGGGGCTTCTCAGGAAAAGAAAATACAGGACCGTTATCACCCCGCACCCCGGAGAGCTGGCGCGTTTGATCAAAAAAGACACCGCTTTCCTGCAGGGACAAAGGACGGAGATCGCCGCAAAGCTCGCGGAAGATACGGGAACGATCGTCTGCTTAAAGGGGCATAGGACAGTTGTGGCGGACCCCGGCGGCCAGGTCTATGTGAATGTTACCGGCAATTCTGGTATGGCCACGGCCGGGACAGGCGATGTCCTTACCGGGATGATAGCTTCTTTTATCGGACAGGGTGTGGATGATTTCAGCTCGGCCGTATCCGCGGTATACCTTCACGGTCTGGCCGGAGACATAGCCGCCGAGAAGATGGGGCAGTTCAGCATGGCCGCGACAGACATCCTGGAATACCTCCCCCGGGCTTTCGAGCGCGCCGGGATCTTCTGATAAAGAGCAGGGTCGGTTCTTGAAATAAGCGCGGGAGTGTCCCCGGAATGAGCATAGACCCGACAGAAAAAGTCTTTCCAGCCACGATATCGAAAGTATCGATGAGATACTCAAACCCGATCCTCGCAGCATTCAACAGATACCAGGATAGAGGTGATCCCGAATGAAGCTCTATTTGATCCAGCATGGTCTCGCTGTGCCCGATGAAGTCGATCCCCAAAAACCCCTGAGCCGGGAAGGGATAGAAGCGACTCAGGAAGTGGCGCGGTTTTTGAGCGACAGGGCCGTGAAAGTGGACTGTATCTGGCACAGTCCCAAGGTGCGCTCGGTCCAGACGGCTGAAATAATTTCCCGGTCTGTTTCATGCCCGGATCTGGCGGAAAGGGATGATTTAAACCCTAATGATCCGGTTGATGAGTTTCCGGGGGAATTCCAAAAGCTGAATACGGACCTGATGATCGCGGGACATTTGCCCTTTCTGCGGAAACTGGTTTCACTGCTCCTCACAGGTTCGGATGGCCTGGACCTTGTTTCCTTTAAAAATTCCGGAGTGGTCTGTCTGGAATATCAGGGGGCATGGAAGTTAGCGTGGGCTGTGACCCCGGATTTACTGTAAAGATAACGGGGATTTTTTAAAAAAAGAGGATCATAATGGCGCGGAATCTAAGGGTGGGATTTGAAGAAGCGGCGTCGGAATATCCCGATAAGATCATAATCAAGTATAAAGAAGATACTGAATGGACCGGCGTTTCTTATAATGACTTCAGGGATAGAGCAAGGTCATTGTCCGCGTTCCTGCTGGAAGAGAAAGTTGAAAAGAATGATAAGATCGCCGTTTTAATGGAAAACAGGCCCGAATGGCCGCTCGTGTTTTTTGCCGTGGTTTCCGCGGGAGCGGTTTCGGTCCCGGTCGATCCGGGATCAGCCGCCGAAGAGATCGAAAATATTTTAAAGGATTCCGAATGCAGGTTTGCTTTTGTGGGCGAAAGTTCCGTCGCCCTGATGGAAGAGATGCGCCGGAGATGTCCGTCAATAGAGAAGGTCATTTCCGTTGATTCGGACGCGTTCAAGGATGCCGCATCAAGGCCGTCTGAACGGGCCGTAGACGTGGAAATTGACGCCGGTGATCCGGCCTGTATCTTATATACCTCAGGCACGACCGCTGAACCAAAGGGCGTTGTGCTTTCGCACAATAATCTGCTCGCCAACTGCGGATCCATACACAAGTCGGGCATGATCACACAGAAAGACACGGTTGTTTCTGTTTTGCCCCTTCATCACGCTTATCCGTTAACGGCGACAATGATATTACCTCTTTTGTACGGTGGCGGGATCATCTATCCGGGGAGTATGCGCGGCGAGGTCCTTATGGAAGCGATGCGCGAAGCCGGAGCAACGGTCTTTGTCGCGGTGCCCCAGATATTCTATTCGTTTTATCAGAAGATCACGGAGACGATAAAAAAAATACCTTTTCCTTTCAGCCTTCTGTTCAGATCCGCTGTCAGTTTTCTATACAGGATCAGAGAGAGAACAGGCATGAACCTGGCGCGTTATTTTCTCTACGGCATCCACAGAAAATTCGGCAGGTCAATGCGGGTGTTTATAAGCGGCGGCGCGAAACTTGATGAGGATGTTGAGGAGGCCTTATTAAGGTTCGGGTTCACGATATTGGAGGGCTACGGCCTTACCGAGACATCGCCGGTCCTGACGTATAGTCCTTTTAAGAGACCGAAGATCGGATCAGTGGGGGTGCCTGTGCCGGATGTGGAATTAAAGATAGCGGATAAGAATGAAGAGGGCATAGGCGAGGTTATGGCCCGGGGCCCGAATATCATGGAAGGATATTACAGGAGGGAAGACCTGACCGCGCAGGTAATAAAAGACGGA
>DAOVKF010000152.1 GCA_030631915.1 Candidatus Omnitrophota bacterium | reverse complement strand
GTATAACAGTCCCCCGCCAGTTTAGACGAACCATAGACCGTCATGGGCAGGGTCGGGTGTTCTTCCGTCATCGGGACTTTTATTGCGGTCCCGTATACCTCGGAGCTGGAAACATACACAAACCTCTTTACTCCCAGCTTTTTTGCCGACATAAGCAGCTGGAGCGTGGCAGTGGCATTGACTTCGTGATTCTCAAGCGGGGAGTGAATTGAATGTCGGACCCCCAGGCACGCCAGGTGAAAAATAATATCAACTCCTCGCATGAGTTCTGTCATACGCTTTGTGTCGCGGATATCCGCGACCATCAGCTCAACGCTGTCTTCAGGCAGGCCCTGCAGGTTCTCCTTTTTTCCGTTTACCAGGTTATCGACCACTATCACCCTTTTACCCCGCTCAGCAAGCTGGCGGACCAGCTCAGACCCTATGAACCCCGCCCCTCCGGTCACTAGAACAGTCCCATGGTCATTGCTCATTTTTCTTTCTCCGGTTCATGTCCTTCACGCTTCTATCCATTTTTTAACCTCTCTTATACCTTTTGTTGACCTGCCGAAACAGTAACTTTCAGAACAGCAGGAAGTGAGGCTCTTCAATAATATATTAATAATACAATATAAAATCGTCAAAAGCAAATCAGCCATTACCTTAATATCCGTCCCCTGAATTACACCGGTCCTGGTCACGGTTTTTTCAGCCTCCACGAAGCGGTCCATACCCCGATGCACCCTCCCAGCAGCGCTGTCACGCCGATCGCGCCTTTATAATTGATCACCAGGTCATGAAAAGCATATATTGAGAAGAGGACCAATATGCCCGCGCCGCAGTATTTGAATATCTTCTCCGCTGATCTCAACCTCGGGAAAATGAGCAGTCCGGCGAAAAAAGCAGGACAGAACGAACACAGTAATATCCCCGCATAGAAGAACAGCGTGACACCTCTCCAGTATATGATATGGCTCCGGTACGCGTCCTCGGAGTGAAAATAGACCAGTCTCGAAGAGGGGCGTAAAAAGGACGGTAACAAATAGAAAGAACGGAGAAAAGACCTGTAATGGATCAACCGGCGTGCGCTGAGATCTGCTACCATGTCCACGGCCTCGGCCGCGGACAGCACATTGATATCCTTGCGGGAACCAAGCCAGTCCAGTAAGCCCTCAAACTCCGAGAACCATAGACCGCCCCTTTTATTGATATCCAGAAAGCTGTTCGCGTGGAAATACGCGACGATCACGGGCTGGTCATCGGGGATTCGCCCTGCCGATCCCACCGCTTCCCGCAGCTCCGGAAGAGTGCATGTCGCCGGGAGGAATTTCAGGCCGGAAGCCTGTTCCGCGTCCCCGTAAGGCCCTGCGGATATGCATCGGAACCCCAGTCCCTCAAGCGCCTTTAAGGTGTCCGGGCCGTATCTGTTCCAGGGGGGGATAAATATATCTACCTGTATGTCAAGCATGCTTTCTAAAAGGTCCTTTCCGTCCCTGATCTTTTTTAGCTGCTTATCATAGCTTTGTCCCGAAAACTCGGCATAACCGCCTTGCTTTTCATCCAGGCACGTCTGATGGGAATAACCGTGTAACGCGACATCCAGGACACCCTCCGTGATGCCTCTTTTAAGGATACCGGCCTTAACAGAAGACAGGGGCATACAGGCCTGTTCGGACATATCCTCAAAATCCCGGGCGCACACATACGGGATAACACCGAAAGTGCATGGCACATTATACCTTTTAAGCGCATCGATCAGCCTGGTTTCGATCTCCGGGGAACTGCGGCTGGAATAATCATCGCATCGCAGGACAACTATTATCTGTTTTTGCCCGGCCGCGGCACATCCATCCCGGCCTGTTAAAAAAAGCAGAAAAAAAGCGAAAATAAATTTTATTGCCGTGTGTATGCGTGTACGGGCCATATCTGCTCCCTGCTGAAGATTTCAGTCCATGTTCTCTTCGACAAACCCCTGAAAAGTGCTGAATTTAACATCCCCTGAAGGCAAATATCGTTTTGCCGTGATCCGGAGGAACCTTTCAAACTCCCTGTCCGACAGGAAATCCTTGGAATGCCCGATCATGACCAGGGGGACCTCGTTATTTCTGTGATCATAGCGCCGCAGCCCGGCCTCGAGGAACTCAACCATTTCCGCAGCGGACTGTTTGCAGAAATCCCATTTCTGTTTATAAGTATCCCTGAAAAGCCCGGCGAGAAATCCGTGTCCAGAGCTCACCGCCGCTGCCCGCGCCTTCTTTCTGAAATCCGGACTGCGGTCTACGCTGTACCTGTATAGAGCGGGGACGATCCTGGTTAAAGCGAACATCCTGTATTTAGGCAGTTCCACGGAATAAATGGGGACCTCCCAGACCTTGCCTTTGGATCCTAACGGCCAATACCCCTTTCTGTTCTCATCAGGGCAGTAGTCTGCCAGTGAATGGGCCTTTATCCCCGACTTCTCAAGAGCGGCATGGGTCCCGGGCGGAGCCTCGATCCAGCGGCTTCCGGTAAAACGGACAGTATTGCATTTATAGTGCGGGGCGATATCTTTCGCGATCGAGACGATTTTTTCTTTTCCCTTCTTCAGTGTCTCATAGATCATCTCTTCCGGGAGGTCATTTATGGCCCGGCCCGGGACATTGAGATCCCATTTCCCGGCTTTAAAGCCGGCATCTATCCATTGCGGGTGGATATGAAGCTGGACATCATGGCCGTTCCGCAAAGCGTTCCTGACCTGCCCCCGGATAAGTTCCGCCGGGGAATAGCCAAGCCATGCGAGCAGTTCATCGTCAAATTCCTCGAATTTCAGGTATTCGCACGCCTCGAACATTATCGTCAAAGGGGCATTATGTTTCTCGCAGATATTAAGGATCCGTTCCGTGGGCATGATCATGTGCCTTTTTACATCGCCCGCCCCTCTTCCGAAAATCTCATAATCCAGTGATATTATTATGTGCAGCATACTGATATATTCCCTCAATAACCGTGGCCCGGGTATTTCCAGGCGATCTTTTATTCCCCTTTATATATCCGGCGATAAATATCTTCCAGTCTTTTCGCAACTTTTTCAGGGTAGAACCGTTCCCTGGCATATTCGATATTATGGCTGGAGATCTTTTCTCTCAGCGCCGTATCCCGCAAAAACGCTACGATCTTACCGGCCGATTGTAAGAGATCAAAGCTGCGCTCAACCCACAGGCGTTAAATCTTCATCCCGTTATATGCTGGAAAAAAAAGAAAGAAATATACTCGG
>DAOVKF010000021.1 GCA_030631915.1 Candidatus Omnitrophota bacterium | reverse complement strand
TCGATTATCTCCGATATGACCCCGGCGCCGACCGTATGACCGCCTTCTCTTATCGCGAACCTGAGCTCCTTCTCCAGCGCCACCGGCAGTATCAGGTCCACCTCCATGGTCACGTTGTCTCCGGGCATGATCATCTCCACCCCTTCCGGCAGCTTCGCCACACCCGTAACATCGGTTGTCCTGATATAAAACTGCGGCCTGTATCCGGAGAAGAACGGCGTGTGCCGCCCGCCTTCTTCTTTCGTCAGTATATATACCTCCGCCATGAACTTCGTGTGCGGTGTGATCGACCCCTTTGCCGCCAGGACCTGACCCCTCACAAGGTCCTTCTTCTCTATCCCTCTCAAAAGCACTCCGACATTGTCTCCCGCCTGCCCGGAATCCAGCAGCTTCCGGAACATCTCCACTCCGGTGACAACCGATTTGCACGTCGGCTTGATCCCCACTATCTCTATCTCCTCGCCTACCTTGACCTGCCCTCTCTCTATCCTGCCGGTCCCTACCGTTCCCCGGCCCGTAATGCTGAAAATGTCCTCTATCGGCATGAGGAACGGCTTGTCCACGTCTCTCACCGGCGTCGGTATGAACGAATCGACCGCCGCCATCAGCTCGTCGATGAACTTGCAATCCTCATTATCGACCGCGCCGCCGCATTCCATGGCCTTAAGCGCGCTGCCCTTTATTATCGGCGTGTCGTCCCCGGGAAAATTGTACTTGCTTAAAAGCTCCCTCACTTCCAGTTCCACAAGGTCCAGAAGCTCCGTATCGTCCACCTGGTCGATCTTGTTCAAAAATACCACGATCTCCGGAACATTGACCTGCCTGGCCAGAAGAATGTGCTCCCGCGTCTGCGGCATGGGCCCGTCAGCGGCCGATACCACCAGTATCGCCCCGTCCATCTGCGCGGCGCCGGTGATCATGTTCTTGATGTAGTCAGCGTGGCCGGGACAGTCTATATGCGCGTAATGCCTGTTCTCTGTCTCATACTCAACGTGCGCCACGGCTATGGTTATCCCGCGCTCCTTCTCCTCGGGCGCCTTGTCAATACTGTCAAACTCCCGCTTCTCGGCCATGCCCTTGTTCGCAAGATACATGGTTATGGCGGAAGTGAGCGTCGTCTTGCCGTGGTCAACGTGGCCTATTGTCCCGATGTTCAAATGCGGTTTTGTCCGTTTGAATTTCGCCTTCGCCATCACTGCCCTCCTTCTTTAACCCTCAAATTCTGAATCCTTATTTACGCCATAATTCCCGGCATTATTTTCTCCACCACTCCCCTGGGCACCTCTTTATAATACAAAGGCTCCATTGTATACGTTGCCCGCCCCTGTGTCAAGCTCCTCAACGCCGTGGCGTATCCGAACATTTGCGCAAGAGGCGCGGCTCCGGTTATGATCTTCGTCGTCCCCTTTTGATCAATACTCTCCACCTTTATCCTTCTCATGTTCATGTCCCCGATAACGTCACCCAGATATTCATCCGGCGTAGTGACCTCAAGGTTCATGATGGGCTCCAGGAGAACGGGACTGGCCTTGCGGATACCTTCCCTCACCGCTATGGCGCCGGCATTGCTGAACGCTATTTCCGAGGAATCGACCTCATGAAAAGACCCGTCGTAAAGAGTGATCTTGATATCCGTGACCGGATAACCGGCCAGCATACCGCTTTTAGCCGCGCTCCTGACGCCCTCTTCAACAGCGGAAAAATATTCCCTTGGAACGGCGCCCCCCTTTATCTCCTGTTCGAATATCACGCCTTCGCCTTTTTCCGAGGGTTCGAGCCTGATCTCGACGTGTCCGTACTGACCGTGCCCTCCGGTCTGCTGTATGAATTTGCCGGTGGCCTTAACACGCCGTGTTATTGTTTCCCTGTATGCCACCTGAGGACTGCCTGTTTTAGCGCCCACTTTAAATTCCTTTTTTAACCTGTCGACGATGATCTCCAGGTGCAGTTCTCCCATGCCGCTGATAAGGGTCTGGGCTGTTTCCTCATTATAGCTGACCTTAAAAGAAGGGTCTTCATCTACGACCTTCTTCAGGGCCATGCCCAGCTTGTCCTGATCCGCCCTTGTCTCAGGTTCGATCGCCATGGATATGACCGGGTCCGGATATTTTATTCTTTCTAAAGCGATCGGCTGTGATTCGTCACAAAGCGTATGAGCGGTCGTGGTATGCTTGAGGCCCGCCAACCCCACTATCTGACCCGGGCCGCATGACTGTATCATCTCTCTCTGATCAGCGTGCATCCGGACGATCTGCCCTATTCTCTCTTTCTTCCCCACCGTTGTATTATAAACATATGTTCCTGAATCCAGCCTTCCGGAATAGACTCGCACGAACGTCACGCTTCCCACAAACGGATCAGTCATGACTTTATAGGCATAAACACATAAAGGCCCTTTTTCTTCCGGAGAAATGCTGATCTCTTCCTCCGTGTCGGGGTTAACGGCTTTAGGCGGGCTGACATCCAGCGGCGACGGCAGATAGTCGCAGATGCCGTCAAGCAGGAACTGTACGCCCTTGTTTTTCAAGGCGGAACCGCACATGACCGGGACCACAAGGTTCCTGATAGTCGCCCTTCTTATGAACTGCTTCAGTCGTTCCGGATATATCCCCTTATCCATCAAATACAACTGTTCGACTTCCTCGTCAGTGTCAGCAAGTTTTTCCACAAGGTTGTGCCGCCAGTGACTGGCGATATCCTTCATGTCTTCCGGGATCTCCTGCTCTGTCACTTCCTCCATATCTCCTTTTTCACCGAACATATACGCCTTGCACGCCACAAGATCTATTATCCCGCGAAAATCCTGTTCCTTGCCTATGGGTATCTGTACGGGGATCGCGTTCGCGCCCAGTTTTTTGTGCATCTCTATGATGACTTTATAAAAATCGGCGCCGACGCGGTCCAGCTTATTTATAAAAGCTATTTTGGGAACCTCGTAGTGATCAGCCTGACGCCATACTGTCTCCGTCTGCGGCTGCACCCCGCCTACGGCACAGAAGACAACGAGAGTGCCGTCAAGAACCTTTAACGAACGTTCCACTTCTATGGTAAAATCCACGTGTCCCGGCGTATCTATAATGTTGATCTTCCTCTCCTGCCAGGAACACGTGGTCACGGCGCTGGTAATGGTGATGCCCCTCTCCTGTTCCTGCTCCATCCAGTCCATGACAGCGGTCCCTTCATGGACCTCTCCCATCTTATATATCTTTCCGGTGAGGTAAAGGATCCTTTCCGTTACCGTGGTTTTGCCGGCGTCGATATGGGCTATTATCCCTATGTTCCTTATATCGCGTATATCTTCCATTCAGGTATCACCTATCACAAGTAACGATCGTTTACCATGTTCCTACCAGGGCCCCTCCGCTAAATTACCATCTGTAATGCGCGAACGCCTTGTTCGCTTCTGCCATCCTGTGGGTATCCTCTTTTTTCTTTATCGAGGGACCCTCTCTTTTATATGCGTTGATCAGCTCAGCGGCAAGCCTTTCCTCCATGGGTTTGCCTTTCTGGCTTCTCGCAAAATCTCTTATCCATCTCATCGCCATAAACTGCCCGCGCTCCAGTTTCACTTCTATCGGGACCTGATACGTGGCTCCTCCTATCCTTCTGGATTTCACTTCCACCATCGGACGGGCGTTTTCAATGGCCTTCCTGAACGTTTCCGTCACTTCGTTATCCGTGATCTTCGCGGCGATACTCTCAAGCGCGCCGTAAACGATGTGCTCCGCCACGGACTTTTTGCCGCATTCCATGACCATATTGATAAACTTGCCCAGCAGGGCGCTGTTGTATTTCGGGTCTGGTCTTGCCGTACGCTTTTCAGCTCTTCGTCTTCTCATAATATTCCCCTGCCCTTAGTTATCCTTACTTGGGTCTTTTGGCTCCATACTTTGATCTTCCTCTTCTCCTTGTGTCCACACCGGACGCGTCAAGTGTCCCTCTGATTATGTGGTAACGCACACCCGGCAGATCCTTGACCCTGCCCCCTCTGATCATCACGACAGAATGCTCCTGAAGGTTATGCCCTTCTCCGGGCACGTACGCGGTCACCTCCATACTGTTGGTAAGCCTCACCCTTGCTATCTTTCTAAGAGCGGAATTGGGTTTCTTGGGTGTCCTGGTCCTTACCTGCAGGCACACACCCCTTCTTTGCGGGCACCCCTGCAGGGCGGGAGATTTGTTTTTCCCCTTGATCTGTTTCCTGCCCTTCCGTATCAGCTGGTTTATTGTCGGCATATCTTACTCCTTGCTATAACCCCAAATTCCGGAGCCTGAATCCTACTCTCCACTTTTATCCTCATTTTCCGCGCCCTTGCTTCCGGCTTCTTCCTCTTCTTCGCCACCCATGGGTCTTAATATCTCGCGATCCATCACTATGTCCCTGTGCACCTCGCACCCGGTCCCGGCCGGGATCAGGTGGCCCATGATTATGTTCTCCTTAAGCCCGATCAGGTTGTCCACCTTTCCCATGGCAGCCGCTTCCGACAGCACCCTTGTGCTTTCCTGAAAGCTCGCGGCAGAGATGAAACTTTCCGTCGTCAGGGACGCCTTTGTGATCCCCTGCAAAACCGGCTCGGCGACCGCCGGTTTTTTCTTCTTTTTTATCATCTTCTCGTTTTCCGCTTTAAAAACGGACTTCTCCACCTTATCGCCTTCCAGGAAATCCGTATCCCCGGGCTCGGTTATCCGCACGTTCTTCAGCATCTGTCTTACGATGACCTCTATATGCTTATCGTTTATCTGAACACCCTGCAGACGATAGACCTGCTGGACCTCGTTCACCAGGTATTCCTGCAGCTCTTTTTCCCCGGAAACCATCAGGATATCCTGAGGCACCACAGGGCCGTCCACAAGCCGCTCACCGGCTCTTACAGTATCACCCCGATAAACATTGAGATGTTTACCGTGAGGGATAAGATATTCTTTGCGCATCCCGGTAGCGCTCTCGATAATGATGCGTTTCTGTCCTTTCTTGGTCTCGCCGAACTCCACCTGTCCCTCGATCTCACTGATAATAGAGGGATCCTTCGGTTTTCTGGCTTCAAAAAGTTCCGCCACCCGCGGTAATCCCCCCGTAATATCCTTTGTCTTGGTCAGTACGCGGGGTGTCTTTGCCAGGATATCCCCGGCATTGACCTTCTGTTTATCGTCCACCACGATATGAGCTCCGACCGGCAAGGGGTAAATAGCTTCGACCTCTTTCGCGTCATTGATGAGCAACAACTGCGGATGGTAATCATCCTTCTGGCCGAGCACCACCCGGTTGATCACACCGGTCGCCTCGTCTTTTTCGCGCTTAACAGTGACGTTTTCCTTGATATCCTCATACTGTACCCTGCCCGGTATTTCGGTCAATATGGGAATGGTGTATGGTTCCCATTCCGCGTATTTCACTCGTTTTTTTATGGGTGCTCCGTCCTTGAAAGACAGGTAAGTCCCCTGCGGTATCGCCTGCCTCTCTATTTCACGGCCGTCCGGATCATTGATGCTGACCTGGCCGTTCCTGTTGAGCACGACGTATTTTCCGGGTTCGGTTTCCACGACCCTTAAGTTATGATATTTGATACAACCGGCTTCTCTGCTTTTATAGAAAGACTGTTCGACGATCCTGCTGGCAGTGCCGCCGATGTGAAACGTTCTCATGGTAAGCTGTGTGCCCGGCTCACCGATAGACTGGGCCGCTATGATCCCCACAGCCTCGCCCACTTCAACGCTTTTGCCGGTAGCAAGATTTCTGCCGTAACATTTCGCGCATATACTGCCGCCCATTTCACAGGTAAGCACGCTCCTGATACGTATCTTTTCGATCCCCGTTTTTTCGATCTGAACGGCGTTCTCATCGGTTATTATGTCACCGGATTTTACTATTACCTCATCCGTAATAATATCCACGATATTATCCACGGCAACGCGTCCCACTATGCGTTCCCGCAGGGAAACCACGACCTCGTCACCTTCGATAATGGCCATAGCGGTGATCCCGTTAAGCGTTCCGCAATCCTCTTTGCTGACGATCACCTCCTGGGCGACGTCAACGAGCCTCCTTGTCAAATATCCGGAATCCGCGGTCTTCAACGCGGTATCAGCCAATCCCTTACGCGCGCCGTGAGTGGAAATAAAATATTCAAGCACGGTCAGTCCCTCACGAAAATTCGCGATTATGGGCGTCTCTATGATCATCCCCGAGGGCTTTGCCATAAGGCCTCGTATACCGGCAAGCTGCCGGATCTGCTGCCGTGACCCCCTTGCGCCGGAATCAGCCATCATAAACATCGGATTGAACGTATCGAGATTACGGAAAACAAGATTTGAGACATCCTCCGTAACATGGGTCCAGATATCTATGATCTTATTGTACCGCTCGCCGTCGGTAATAAGGCCCCTCTGATACTGGCTTTGTATCGTTTCCACTTCAAGGCGCGCTTTATTGACCCTTTCCGCCTTCTGCTCAGGCACCCCCAGATCAGACACGGCCATTGAAGCGCCGGAAAGCGTGGCTTCCTCAAAACCGAGACTCTTCAATCTGTCAAGAAGATGCACGGTCTCCTGATGTCCCTTCAACCTGTAGCAATCCGAGATCAGCTGACTGATAGCCCCCTTGTTCATGGGTTCATTGTAAAAAGGCATGCCTTCGGGCAGGACATCGTTCAGGATGATCCTTCCAGCCGTGGTCTCAATGACCTCTCCATTGACGCGGGCCTTTATCCGGGCATGTTTGTCGAGCTCTTCATTCTGAAAAGCCATAATGACCTCTTCCGAATCCCCGAATATCCTGCCCTCGCCTTTAGCGGCCGTCCTCGCTTTGGTCAGATAATAAATGCCGAGCACGATATCCTGCGACGGGGTCGTGATCGGACGTCCGTTCGCCGAAGAAAAGATGTTGTTCGCGGCATTCATTATGAGACGCGCTTCCATCTGGGATTCCATTGAAAGCGGAATATGGACCGCCATCTGGTCGCCGTCAAAATCCGCGTTAAAAGCGGCGCAGACCAGCGGATGGATGCGTATGGCTTTTCCCTCTATCAGCCTGGGCTGAAATGCCTGTATCCCGAGCCTGTGAAGCGTAGGCGCCCTGTTAAGCAGAACCGGATGGTCTTTTATGACTTCATCCAGAATATCCCATACCTCGGGATTTTCCTCCTGGACCATCTTCTTGGCGCTCTTTATGGTGTGGACAAAACCCTTCTCCCTCAATTTTCGGATAATGAAGGGCTGATAAAGTTCCAGCGCCATGATCTTGGGCAACCCGCATTCATGTATCTTAAGTTCGGGGCCGATGACAATAACGCTTCTGCCCGAATAATCCACGCGCTTGCCAAGGAGGTTCTGACGGAAACGGCCCTGCTTGCCCTTCAACATGTCCGCGAGCGATTTCAATGGACGTCCGCCTGATCCCAGGACCTCCCGGCCGTGTCTTCCGTTATCGAACAAAGCGTCAACCGCCTCCTGCAACATGCGTTTCTCGTTCCGTACGATCACCTCGGGGGCCTTAAGCTCAAGGAGCTTCTTTAAACGATTGTTGCGGTTTATGACCCTCCGGTAAAGGTCATTAAGATCGCTTGTGGCAAATCGCCCTCCGTCCAGCGGGACAAGCGGACGCAGGTCCGGCGGAATAACAGGGATCACATCCAGGACCATCCATTCGGCACAATTACCGCTTTTCCTGAACGACTCCACGATCTTCAGCCTTTTTATCAGCCGTTTTTTGGAATTAACGTCCTTTCTTTCTTTGACCTTTATTTTCAGGTCCTTTGCAACGGCATCCATGTCCATTGTTTTCAACAGTTCCCGTATGGCTTCAGCCCCCATCGACGCCTTGAACTTGCCTCCGAATTTCCCCTTCATTTCCAGATACTCTTCTTCTGTAAGCATCTGCTGGCGCCTTAACGGCGTATCCCCCGGCTCAACCACCACATACTGCTCATAGTAAAGGACCCGCTCCAGATCCCGCATTTTTATGTCCATCATATGCGACATGCGGGAGGGTATCGCCTTAAAAAACCACACATGCGATACGGGAGCCGCGAGCCTTATACATCCCATCCTGTCACGCCTTACGCTTGATTTTGTGACCTCAACTCCACAGCGGTCACACACAATGCCCTTATGTTTGATCCTCTTATATTTGCCGCAATTGCACTCAAAGTCCTTTGTCGGGCCGAAGATCCGCTCACAAAAAAGCCCGTCCCTTTCCGGCTTGAGCGTGCGGTAGTTGATCGTCTCCGGCTTTTTCACTTCAAAAAGGACGTTTTTGTTGCCTACTCTCCTGGTAGCCCATGATTTTATGGCCTCCGAAGACGCTATCTGGATCCTGACCCTGTCAAACTTGTTCACCCTTTTATATAACATCTTATACCCCGCTCGGCTTTCCCTCTTTCACCGTTTCCTCCTCAAGCTGGACATCAAGTGCCAGGCTCTGCAATTCCTTAAGTAAAACGTTGAACGACTCAGGAGTGCTTGCCTGCAGCATGTTCTCTCCTTTCACGATAGCCTCATAGACCTTTGTGCGGCCGACCACATCGTCACTCTTTACGGTCAAAAGTTCCTGCAAGGTATACGCGGCGCCATAGGCTTCAAGGGCCCATACTTCCATTTCCCCGAATCTCTGGCCCCCGAACTGCGCCTTTCCGCCGAGAGGCTGCTGCGTGACCAGCGAATACGGCCCTATGCTCCGGGCATGCATTTTATCATCAGCCAGATGGGCCAGTTTCATAAGATAAATGTAGCCGGCAGTGACCTTTTGATCGAAGGGTCTACCCGTGAACCCGTCACGAAGAAGGAGCTTCCCGGTCACGGGCAGTCCCGCCTTCTTCATGGCTTCTTCTATATTCGTCTCGGTCGCTCCGTCAAAAACAGGAGAAGTTATTTTCAGGCCGAGGCTCTTTGCCGCCCATCCAAGCTGCGTCTCCAGAAGCTGCCCGATGTTCATCCTGCTGGGTACGCCAAGCGGATTAAGAACGATGTCGAGCGGCGTGCCGTCGGGCAGGTAAGGCATATCTTCTACGGGAACGATCTTCGCGATAACCCCCTTGTTCCCGTGACGCCCCGCCATTTTATCGCCTGCCTGAAGTTTCTTTTTGCTGGCGACGAAGACCGTAATACGCCGCAGAACACCGGCGGGAAGCTCATCACCGTGTTTTATCCTGTCGAGATCCCTTTCCCTCTCGCCGGTCGCCTGCTCTATCTGACCGTCTATGGTCACGATGATACTGTTGATCTTTGTCTGCAGTTTATCGTCGCCGTCCACGCATATATTTTCAAGGCCGGCCTTTTTGAACTTGGAAAGATCGGACTGTACTATTTTACGGCCGGCCTTTATAAGGGTTTTTCCCGTATCCAGGTCTTCCAGGGCGTTGATCAACCTGCTGCCTAAAAGTTTCTGGTGGACCCTCTCAGCCTTTTTTTCTTCAAGATGGCTGATAATATTGTCATACCCTTCTTTCACGATCTTGCGTTCGACAGAATCCCGCTTTTTCTGCTCCCTCGTTGAGGTCTTGCTTGACTTGCGGGAGAGCTCTTTAACCTCTACGGCGATGCCTTCGACCCCTGAAGGCACGCGCAACGAGACATCTTTGACGTCGCCCGCTTTCTCGCCGAAAATAGCCCTGAGAAGCTTTTCCTCCGGCGATAACTCGGTCTCGGATTTGGGAGCGACCTTGCCCACCAGGATGCTCCCGGGTTTTATCTCCGCGCCCACGCAGACGATCCCGTTCTCGTCAAGGTTCTTCAGCGCGTCTTCACCGACATTGGGTATGTCACGGGTAATCTCCTCGTTCCCCAGCCGTGTGTCCCTTGCTTCGATCTCGAAACGGTTAATATGCACTGAAGTGTACGCGTCTTCCTTCAGGAGTTTTTCACTGATAAGGATCGCGTCCTCAAAGTTATAGCCTCTCCAGGACATGAATCCCACAAGGACGTTTCGACCAAGCGCCAGTTCTCCGTCTTTCGTGGCCCCTCCGTCCCCGATCACGTCACCCTTGCTTACCTCATCTCCCAATTTTACAAGCGGCCTCTGGTTCACGCATGTCCTGGCATTCGTTCTCCTGAATTTTTTCAGGATATGTCTTTCCCCGCTTATCACTATCTCCCCGGAATCCACCCTTGTAACCGTGCCGCTCTTTCCGGCCAGAACAAGCGCTCCGGAATCTTTTGCGACGCGGTGTTCTATCCCCGTCCCCACGAGAGGGGCCTCGGGGTCCAAAAGCGGAACAGCCTGTCGTTGCATGTTCGATCCCATAAGGGCCCTGTTGGCGTCGTCGTGTTCCAGAAACGGTATGATCGCGGCACAGACGCTGACAAGCTGTACCGGCGATACATCCATGTACTGAACGTCCCCTGCATCTGCAAGCATGAAATCGTCCTTGAAACGAGAAAAGACCTTGCGGTGCTTAAAGTGACCTCTTCCATCAATTTCCGTATTGGCCTGCGCTATGATATAAGTATCCTCCACGTCGGCCGAAAGATACTCGATCCTGTCCGTGACCCTGCCGTGCTCGACCTTGCGATAGGGCGTGACCAGAAAACCGAAAGCGTCCACACCCGCATAAGTGCTGAGCGAGTTGATAAGCCCGATATTCGGCCCCTCCGGGGTTTCAATAGGGCAGAGCCTGCCGTAATGCGAATAATGGACGTCCCGGACCTCGAACCCGGCGCGTTCCCTGTTTAAGCCGCCCGGCCCCAGAGCGCTTAAACGTCTTAAATGGGTTATTTCCGCAAGCGGGTTTGTCTGATCCATGAACTGGGATAATCTGCCCCTGGCAAAAAAATCATGGATACCACCGGCTATCAGTTTGGTGTTAACAAGGTTGTGCGGCATTATATCTTCCATATCGTAAACGCTCATCCGCTCTTTTGCAACCCTTTCCACCCTTGCCATGGCTATGCGTACCTGGTTTACAAGCTGCTCCCCCACGCTTCTGATGCGTCTATTGCCGAGATGGTCTATGTCATCGATCCCTTTTTCCCCGGCCTTTATGGTCAGCAGATAATTTATCGCTTTGACCAGCGTCTCTGCGCTGAATAACCGCGCATCCAAAGCATGCTCCATGTCCAGTTTGCGATTGATCATCCGCATCCCGACATCGCTCAGGTCATACCGTTTCTCGCTGAAGAACATCTGGTCAAGAAGGGCCTTTGCGGCTGCCAGTGTGGGAGGATCTCCCGGCCTCAACCTCCGGTAAATATCCAGATAAGCCTCTTCCCTCGTCTTTGTCCCGTCATGTTCAAGCGTTTTCACCACTTCACTGGGGACATTCCTCAAGACCTTCACTTCTCTGACCTTGCCCTCCCATAAACGCTTCGCGACCGTGGATGTGACCTTTTCGGTCTTCTGGGCAAGTATCGAGTTGGAAACTTCGTCTATGATGTCTTCGGCCAGGACCTTTCCAACCAATTCCTCACACTGCTTTTGCCGGGTCAGCGTTATTGTTTCGACACCGCTGAAAGCCTCGAGGATATCCTCATCCTTGGACAATCCGAATATCCGCAAAAACGTAGTGGCCAGAAATTTTCTCTTGCGATCGATGTAGACGTACAGCATATCGTTCCTGTCATACAGAAACTCTATCCACGCTCCCCTGTCCGGAATGAGCCGGGCTGTATATGACATCTTGCCGCCCGTGGTCCCGGTCTCCTCAAAGGAAATCCCCGGAGACCGATGAAGCTGGTTTACCACAACGCGTTCATCACCGTTAATGACGAACGTCCCTTTTTCCGTCATCAACGGTATTTCGCCCACATAGACCTCTTGCTCCTTCATCTCGCGCTCCGATCTGAGCCGCAGCTTTATCCTGAAAGGAGCGCCATAAGTCATTGAGCGGTTTTTACATTCGTCTATGTCATATTTTGCGTTTTTCAGATCATAGTAAAGGTATTCCAGGGTATACAACCCGTCCAAACTCATTATGGGAAAAACCTCTCTGAAAATAGCTTCCAGACCGCGTCTTTTTCTCTTTGTTTTCGGGACGTCCTTCTGCAGGAACTGCGAGTAAGAATCCATCTGGATATTGATCAGGTTCGGAAGCTCGCAGATATTCTTAAGTCTGGCATAACTATGCCGCTGAGTTTTTATCATCATGTCAGGGGTGTTTCCTCCCAGTTATATAGGGTCCAGGGTCTTCCCTTACACCCTACTTCAACTCTACTTTGGCGCCGACTGCTTCCAACTGTTTCTTCATCTTTTCGGCCTCTTCCTTGAGAACCTCCTCCTTGACTGCCTTGGGCGCGGCCTCGACCAGGTCTTTGGCCTCCTTAAGGCCGAGATCCGTCAAAGCCCTGATCTCTTTTATCACCTGTATCTTATTAGCGCCGATATCGCTGAGGACAACAGAGAACAGGCTCTTCTCCTCCTCTTCGGCAGCGCCGGCAGCGCCGGGCATGGCGACAGCAGCGACCGGAGCGGCAGCGCTAACGCCGAATCTGTTCTCAAGCGCCTTTACAAGTTCGGAAAGTTCGATAACTGTCATCTCTTCGACCGTCTTGATCAGATCTTCCATTTTTTCAGAAAGCTGCGCTTTGGGCTTTTCCTCAGCCGCCGCGGCCTCGTCCTTCCCTTTGGCAGGCTCAGGACCCGGTCCTTTAGCGGGGGCACCGGCTTTCTCCTGCTGACTCTCCGCAACCGCTGCTTCAGCGCTTTCCTTTGCTTTCACTTCTTCTTTTTTCGCTTCCTCTGCCATCATTGTATTCCTCCTTATATTTGGATTAGTGACTGCAAAGACCTACGAACCCTCTGTGTCCGCCTTTTTTTCTTTCAGCGAATTCAGAGCATAACACAAACTTCTCAAAACGGATGCCAGGACACCGGCAAAGCCGGTAATAGGAGCGTTCATCGTCCTTACAACCATTGCTATAAGTTGCTCACGGCCCGGCAACTCAGCGAATTCTCTGATCTTATCGGCATTCAATACCCGGCCTTCCAGATATCCGCTCGTCACATTGAAATTCTTGTTCGCCTTCGCGAATTCCATTAATAGTTTCACGATAGCGGCGGGGTCGTCTTTAATAAGGGTCGCGCCGATATTCCTGTTATCCTCGAAAACATCCGCCAGTTCGGATAATCCGACGTTTTCCATGGCTATCTTTCCCAGACGCTTTTTCAGGATGAACTGTCTGCCGCCGGATTTCATGAGCTTCTTCCGGAAAACATCCATTTCCGACGCTTTTATGCCGTCGAAACTGGAAAACACAATGCCTTGTCCCCCGGTAAAAAGGCGCTCGGCCTCTTTTATCATGAGTTCCCTGACTTTTCTTCCGTATTTTATCGGCATTGTCTACCCCGTTTTATCTTGTATTCCGCGAATCGTGAATAGCCGTTAACAACGATCCCCAATTCACTGCCTGAACTGCCCTTTCTCGAGTTTCAATCCCGGTCCCATGGTCGAAGAAACAGCTATGGACTTTATATTCTGCGGCTTTTGCAGCCTGGGATTACTGTTTAACACGGCCGTGATGAATATCCGGATATTCTCGACAAGCGCTTTACCCTCAAACGACAATTTACCCACAGGGCCTTTGATCCCTGACAATTTATCGATCCTGAACTCTATCTTTCCCGCCTTGAGTTCCGTAACCGCTTTCGTGATATCCGTAGTCACGGTCCCGGCCTTCGGATTCGGCATAAGACCCCTCGGGCCGAGGATCTTACCTAATCTTGCCAGATCTCTCATCATATCCGGGGTCGCTACCGCCACGTCAAAGTCAAACCATCCCTCTGAAACCTTTTTTATCAGGTCATCGCCGCCAACATGCTCGGCGCCGGCTTCCCTGGCCTTTTTCTCGAAATCGCCTTTACAAAAGACCGCGATCCTCACCTTTTTCCCCGTGCCATGAGGCAGGCTGACCGTGCCCCGGATAGGGGCCGCCGACTGTTCCAGGTTTAATTTCATCGCGATCTCAACGGTCTGATCAAAGCCGGTCTTGGGGCCGTTCTTCAGGATAGAAACAGCTTCTTCCAACTCGTATTCTTTCTTTTTATCCACAAGCTCTTTGATAAGCTTTTTTCTTTTACTCATTCCCGTCATGATTTTCCCTTGTATTCTGCCGCAGATCATAAAGTTTCAGAAGTCAGATGTGGGACTCGCCTGTCTGTTGTCTTATGATTCTACGACCTCTATACCCATACTCCTGGCCGAACCCATTATTATCCTGGCCGCGTTATCCAGATCAGCCGCGTTAAGATCTTCCATTTTCTCTCTGGCTATCTCCCTTACCTGTTCGATAGTTACCTGCCCGCATTTGTCCGACTTCGGATTCCCGCTGGCCTTGGCTATACCACACGCTTTTTTCAACAGGACGCTCGCGGGAGGGCTCTTTATAATAAAGGAGAAGGTCCTGTCCTCGTAAACGCTTATCACGCAGGGCAGGATCAATCCCGGTCTGTCCTTTGTGCGGTCATTGAACTGTTTGCAGAAATTCATGATGCTGAGCCCGTGTTGGCCCAGCGCGGGTCCGACAGGCGGCGCCGGATTGGCCTGACCGCCGGGGCAATAAAGTTTTATTGTTGTTTTGACCTTTTTCGCCATGCTATTCCTCTTGTCCTGTGGTGCCGGATCCCCTTCGACCCGGTCGTTTGCTGCCCGCTGCTATATCTTCTCGACCTGCCACGCTTCCAGGTCCACCGGCGTTGCCCTGCCGAATATCGAGATCACTATCTTTACCTTGCCTTTTTCCAGATTCATTTCTTCGACAGTGCCGGAAAAATTCTTAAACGGGCCCTCTTTGACCCTGACCACTTCGCCTCCCTCGAACAGCACTTTAGGGACCGGCTTGGTTTTCGCCTCTTTCGTCTGCTCCAGGATCCCGGCGATCTCTTCTTCCCCCAGAGACACAGGTTTTGACTTAGATCCGACAAACCCCGCGACCCCCGGAGTCTCCGTGATCAGATACCAGCTTTTATCGTTCAATTCCATCTCTATCAACAGGTATCCCGGAAAGAACTTTCTTTCGGTGATCTTTTTCTCGCCGCCCCGGACCTCGGAAACCTTTTCGGTCGGGATAAGGATGGTATTAATGAGTTGTTCACAGTCCGGCTTTTGTTTCAGCTGGTTCTCCAGACTTTTTTTCACATTAGCCTCTTTACCTGTCTGCGTGTGTATCACATACCATTTGAAGGGCATTAGAGAACTCCACTGATTACAATATTTATAAAGCGGGACAGCACAAAATCACAAATACCTATGAAGACCCCCAGTACAAGGGTTGCCAGGATAACAACGACCGTAGAACTTATCAGCTCTTCACGTGACGGCCAGGCGACTTTCCCCATTTCAGTCTTTACCTGACCTAAAAATCTGCCTATCTTAAACATTTCCCCTTAGTCCCTTACAGTGTCCTGCAATACATAAAAAATCATAAGAAATCATGAATACATGGCAGGTGAGGCAGGCCTCGAACCCGCAACCCCCGGTTTTGGAGACCGGTGCTCTGCCAATTGAGCTACTCACCTACTTCTTTATTTCTTTATGTCTGGTGTGCTTCCTGTCAAAGCGACAATATTTACTGAGCTCCAGTCTTTCGGGATTGCTTTTTTTATTCTTTCTCACCGTGTAATTCCGGTTCTTGCAGACTTCGCACTGCAGGGCTACGTTCTCTATTACACTTTTTTTCTTCGCCATGTTCGCCTCTTTTTATCCCGGGCGGACTACTCGATTATCTCCGATATGACCCCGGCGCCGACCGTATGACCGCCTTCTCTTATCGCGAACCTGAGCTCCTTCTCCAGCGCCACCGGCAGTATCAGGTCCACCTCCATGGTCACGTTGTCTCCGGGCATGATCATCTCCACC
>DAOVKF010000179.1 GCA_030631915.1 Candidatus Omnitrophota bacterium | reverse complement strand
CCCGGACCCTCGCGGGCTTTTCAGGGAGAGCCGGCGCTTCTCTCGGGTTCGCGCTGTGGGGATCGTTCTCACCGTTCAATTTCATGAGCGCGATATTCCCTTACTGGATATTTCACGGGACAAGGTTCTATATAGGCGTTTGCAGCCTGCTTTTTCTGGTCATGGCGGTTATCTCCCTGAGATCCGTCCGCGGGCAAAGGCCGCTTTTCCTGGTCTTTCTGGTATCCGTCTTTTTCGCCCTGGGGAAATATAATCCCCTGTATGTCCTGCTTCTCAGGATGTCCGGATTTTACTGCCTGCGCAACCCTTCAAAAGCCCTTTTTTTCGCGATGTTCGCCGCTTCGGTGCTGTCCGGCCTGGGATTCACGCAATTTTTCTCGCGGGATAAATGCCGGTCAGGGAAAAAAGCCCTGCGCTTTTTTTCCTTTTTCTCAGGAAGCATGCTCGGCCTTTTTTTTCTGGGCAGAGGCGCGCTCGTGGTCTTTAAGGAACAGATAATCACTGTGGCCGAGTGGTATGCCGCGAATCATGTTTTCGGCAGGGATTTTCACAGGTATGATCTTGCCACGTACCTTGACAAGGTCCATAATTTTTATGACGTTCTGGTCCGGAGATCGACGCTCACAAACCCGTTTATCCTTATTTCTGTTCTGCTGTGCGCAACGGCCGTGGTGGGTTGCGCGTACCTGTCAAAGAAAAACCGCATAAACAGTGTCTATAAAGGGATCTTCGCGGCTGTGATCTTCTGTGATATCTTTGTCTTCAGCCTTTACGGCACCGGGTTCAGGGGCAACATCAAAAGCTTTGACGTCCTGAGGCCGGAGTTGCCCGCGCTCTTTGCTGCCGTCTCCTCTGACAAAGGCCTTTTCAGGATATTGCCTTACGGTATCGCCTCGGGGCGGCTGCCGAACTGGGCGGTCCCAGACACGAACGCCGTGTATGGGGTCGACAGCGCGGGAGCGTATACCCCTCTTGTGGTGGATTCGTACAGGCAAAAGCTCAGCGGCCTTGAGGCCGTGGATAACGCCCTGGGCCTGCTGGAGCCTTCACCAAAGGCCCTGCCGGATTATAAGGACATCCTGAGATTCCTGAACGTGAAATACATCGTTTCCGCGCGGGAAATACACTGTGATTTCGCGCAAAACGCGCGGCAGGAACAAGGGGTCTACCTTTATGTCATGAAAGACCCTTTGCCGAGGGCGTTCATGGCCGAGGAGGGGAAGGGCCCTGTCAGGATACTGAAAAAAATGCCGGAGATCATGGAATACGGGCCGGGTCATGCCGTGATTTCGGTGGATACGGATGTTGCCGCTATGCTCGTTCTTTCGGAGTTCCATTATCCGGGCTGGAGCGTCACAGTGGACGGGCGCCCGGCGAAACTTGAAAGGTTCCAGGATATCCTGATGTCTGTCAGCCTGCCGCCCGGCGGCCACAGGGTGGTTTTTTCATTCCGGTGACAGCCCCTCAATGGGACATACCTCAAGTAAAAGATGACTGTATTGTCTCTAAAAAGATCGATTCCACACGGGTGAAAAAAAGGAAAATGGGGCAACTTAAGTTACAAGTTAAGTTGTCCCATTTTGGTCCTGGAATTCTTCTATCAGTCCGGGGATGTTAGTTATTGTAATTTGATGATCCTGGATTTTTCTACGATAAATTCGTGTCACATCTGAAGAAACTATATAAACTTTTGAATCAGGATATTGTCTGAGAAAGGCTTTAATATTTTTGTCTTCAAAATTTTTACCGGGAGATCTCCATTTACACTCGATCGCAACAGGATTTCCCCCTCTTTTCTGGAATATAAAGTCGATTTCATGCCCGCGTTTATCTCGCCAGTATTTAATGTCTCTTGTTTGTAATTTAGCATGCATTTCATTCAGGACCAAATGTTCCCAGAAAAGGCCGAGATCTTCATCTCTGAGTTTTGTTATTCCGCGAAGATAAGCGATGAAGCCTGTATCAAACCCGTAGACTTTTGGGGCGGAGACGATTTCGGTTGGACGGTATGTACTAAACGGACGGATAATATGAACGACAAAGGTAATTTCCAATACTTTCAGGTAATTTGTTATGCTTGTGCGGCTTATTTCACATTTTTTTGCGAATTTTGTCGCCTCAAATATCCCGCTGCTTTGGATCATGAGAAGTTCAAAAAATTGCTGAAAGGAATAACGCCGTTCAAGCCGGAATAACTCCTGAATATCTTTCGCCCAGTAAGCATCGATCCATTCCTGGAAATCCCGCTCCGGGAGATCACCCGAGAGGAAAAAAGGAGGAAGCCCCCCGTGAAGGAATCTATGTT
>DAOVKF010000142.1 GCA_030631915.1 Candidatus Omnitrophota bacterium | reverse complement strand
TCTTGCCGGTTATCATCTCTATATCTTCGATAGCGCTTCTGTTAAGCGGATTTGACATGGCTACGATCAGTATGTCGCCTATTATATCAAGCGGAACGACCCGGTACTGTCTGGCCACGTTTTCAGGGATAAGCTTGGCCGCTTCAGTATTAAAATCATAGTTCTCCAGCGGCAGAAAGGGGAAGCCATACTGTGATATGATCGCCTGCGCTATCTCCCGTTCATTAACATACCCCAGACGGATAAGGATCTCCCCCAGCAGCCCCTTTTCATTTTTTTGCGTTTCCAGGGCCTGCTGCAACTGTTGCTCGGATATGGTCCCCTGCCGCACCAGTATCTCGCCCAGTCTTTCCGTTGTCCTTTTTTTCAGGATCATCTTGAACTCCTCCGTCTCCGTTTGCGTGTGTTTGACCGTTTTTCAGGTGACCCTTACCCCGCACGCTCCATCAGTCCCTTTAACTCTTCAATATCCGATGACCTTGCCGCCGCGTCTTCATATGTTATCCTGTTTGACCTGCACAGATCCACAAGAGCCTGGTTCATGGTGCGCATCCCTATCCTCTGGGACGTCTGCAGAGTGGAATATATCTGGTGCACCTTCTCGTCACGGATCATGTTCCTTACCGGCGGCGTCATCATAAGCACCTCCGCGGCAAGGACCCTGCCCGGCTGACCGGCCAGGGGCACGAGCTGCTGCGAAATTATCCCCAGCATGACAAAAGAAAGCTGGACCCGTATCTGCTTCTGCTGATGCGACGGGAAAACATCTATTATGCGGTTTATTGTCTGGATACTGTCGGAAGTATGCAGGGTCCCCAGGACAAGGTGTCCGGTATCGGCGATTATCAAAGCCTGCTGTATGCTCTCAAGATCGCGCAATTCCCCGATAAGGATCACGTCGGGGTCCTGCCTCAGGACGTGCCGCAGAGCGTTGCTGAAAGAACGCGTGTCAGCGCCGATCTCCCTCTGGTCAATAAGGGCGTTCTTGTTGTGGTGGATGAATTCCAGGGGATCCTCAACCGTGACAATGTGGCATTTGCGGGACCTGTTGATCGCATCGACCATGGCCGCGAGAGTGGTCGATTTCCCGCTGCCGGTCGCGCCGGTGATAAGGATCAGTCCTTTTGTAGCCGCGCAGAACCCGTTCATTACGTCTTCGGGTAAACCGCATTCAGCCAGACTCCTTATCTCGAACGGTATCAACCTGACCACGCATCCGACGCAGGATCTTTGATAAAAAACGTTTGCCCTGTAACGCCCGACCCCTTCTATGGAGAACCCGAAATCTATCTCCTTTTCCCTTTCGAACACGCTGATCCGGGACTCGTCCATCAGGCTGTAGACCATGTCCTTTGCTTCCTCAGGCGGTAAAGGCCTGTCCCCTTGTTCCACGAGTTCATCGTCTATGCGGTAATGTATCGGGACATTCGCCGAGATATGAAGATCCGAAGCGCGTTTCTCAACCATGTCGGTCAATAATGTCTTTACGGTTTCGTTCATGTTCTCTCCCTGTTTAACGTTCCGGTCTCACCCCACCACTCGGTTCTTCCCCTGCTCGACAGCCTCGCTGAGATTCTGGACCGCTTTAGCTATAATGTCTTCTCCCCGCACACCATCGAGAGGGTTTTCGCCGATCCCCGCGCTCATGGTGACCCTGTCTCCGGGATCATCCGATATCTGCATCGTCTCTATCTGCGCCCTGATACGTTCGGCTATCTCGATACTCTCCCGCTTGTTCTTTTCCGGCAGGATTATCCCGAACTCGCTGAAACCAAACCTCGCCGCTTTCACGACAGGAGCGATCTCTCCTCTGATAAGCTTCCCCACCTGTTTCAAGACCTGCTCGGCTTTCGATTCCCCGTAACGCTCCGAATAATCCTCGAACCCGTCGATCCCCAGGACCACAAGGGAACAGGCCCTGTGATAAAAAACGGCCCTGTTTATCTCATCCTCAAGCACTTTTTCCAGAGACGACCGTGAATAAAGACCTGTCAGGCTGTCGATGGACCCGCCGGTCCCGGCCTCATCCAGGTGGCTGGCCTGATAGCCGATAACGGTTATTTTCTCGAACGCTTCTATCGGCCGCACATCCTCATCCTTGAACTTGTGTCCGGCGGCGAAATTTCCGAGCATTATCATCCCCAGGATCTCCCCGCCGTATCTCATCGGTTCTATTATCAGATTGACCAGCTCCAGTTTCTTTCTGAAGTCCGTCTGCCATCGTTTCGTAAGAGGACCGGAATCCAGTATAATGCGCCTGTCGCCTTTGTTAAACACCTGTTCGGCAAAAGGCAATATATCCAGTATTTCATGTATTGAGATCTCCTTTCCCGAATTATTGACAAACCATTTTGAGGAAAATTCGCCCTTTTCATCCTTTATGAAGATGCCGCTGAAGCTGTCTTCCAGTTCACACGTGAGTTTTTCGGCCGCGAAACAAAGGATCTCGTCCGGTTTCGCGCCGGTGGCGCTCAGCCCGCTCAGCTGCATCAGGTTGTTCAGGGTTCCCGCCTTTTTACTGACCTGCTGATTCAACGCCGCCGTGGTCCTGTCATACTTCTGCAGCTCAGCCTCATTGCCGTGCAGCTTATCCCTCATCACGCTTACCGCGTCAACTATGTTCCCGACCTCGCCTTCCCCTTTTACCGTAACCTCCGAATCGAACCGCCCGTCAGCGATGGCCCTGGCTTCGGGCGCCAGACGGATGACGGGGCTGATAACGCGCTGGATCAGAATAAACCCGAGTAGAGAGAGCCACGCTGTAGTAAGAACGACCACGGAAGGATAGAGCAAATTCTCTTCACCGGTAAAAGCGTACTCTACCGCGAAATACACGACGATCAAAAGAGGAAGGATCGACATGAGAGAAAAAGCGATCAGAATCTTATACCGCAGACTTTTCCCTTTTAATGCCAGCGCGTCAAAAATACTCATTCTCAAAACCCCCTGATTTTTAGGATAGAGAGATAATCAGTAGATATAGCTATAATATATTATCGTAAATATCATACACTACACTCCCGTGAAAGTCAAAACCAGCGCTGGATACAGGTAATTTTGTTTTTTTCGCCCATCCATCCCTGTAATACCTCTGCTCCGAATGGCTGGATTTTTAAAAAAAAGAAGGACCCGGGCAACTCACCCGGGTCCTTCTTTTTTTGTCATCCCTGCGGAAGCAGGGATCCATTTAACTTCCTATTAACTTACAAACTTCCTTCTGCGAGCCCACGCCGCGCTGAGCAGCGCGCCCATGAACGGCATTGCCCCTGCCGGCATCTCCGGCACGCCTCCTCCGGATCCTTCAAGACCGCTTCCCAGCTTGATGTAGTATTTACCGCCATATTCCCAGGAGTCTCCTACCTCATAGACCTCGCCTCCTGTATCTCCCGGCAGGTTCCCTGCCAGGTATGTCCAGTCCATGCCTCCTACCAGGCCCGAAGTCTGACCACTGTACAGGTCCGCAAGATCAAACATATCCGCTTCTGTGTATCCTGCCAGGCCGAGTGAGTCTATCCCGTCCCCTATCCAC
>DAOVKF010000168.1 GCA_030631915.1 Candidatus Omnitrophota bacterium | reverse complement strand
AGGCTATTGATGATTATCTAGAGTTGTGTAGAAATGAGAAAAAAGAGCCCGACAAGCCGTTTCAGGGAGGTTTTAATGTTCGGACTGTAACTGATGTGCATAGAAGAGCTATTCTGTATGCAAAATCTAAAGGGACGAATCTAAATACAATTATTACAGATGCCATGGAGAATTATTTATCTACAGCCGACGGCGTTTAACAAATCTATGCACCTGCCCTGTTGAAGTACACTTTTTCTCAGACAGGTATTTAAAAAGGGGTGTGCATGGTTTTTGTTTTGTAATTTAAGGAATGTCCCGCTTTTTTTCCCGTCCTCCGGTAAATGATGGGTGATGATACGCCAATTGAGCGTCTGCTCAATAGGGGTTACAGACAACCGGATGCTGCAAGCACCCTGTCTCGCAGCGAGGCTAACAGGCCCAGGTTGGCGGCGAAGTCGAGGACCGTATAGCGCCCCCGGATCACACGGGCGGCAAGGAAACCTTCTTGCAAGTGGTGTGGGGTAAGCCCTAACTCATCCATTGTCACAGGCGCTCCGGCGGAAGACAAAATCGAGCGGATCTGTTCAGCCGGCCGCAACACCTCGCCTAAGTATTCCCATATTCCGTGCCAGTCCGCGCATATGGCCTCAAGCTCTTTACGCTGGGCGTCCCGGGAGAGGTGTTTTTTGAAAAACTCTTCGGTAACCTCCGGCGCCCGCCGTCCAAACAGTTTCTTGATCCGCGCCGTCATTTCCAGCTTAGAGGGATAGGACATGATCAGGGCGTCAACATCGATATCATCCACCCGGATCTCCCGCAGCCGGTCATACAGACTTGCCGTCACAATGGTGGCCACGCCCACCTGTGCGCCGTGCCAGCCCTCCACGCGATGATCATCAGGGGCCGTCATGTCCCAGTAGTGGCTTATCAGGTGCTCCCCACCGGAAGCAGGGCTGGACGCACCGGCCAGTTTCATGGAAATGCCCGACAGCAGTAATGCCTCGGTAAGCAGGGCCAGCGCCTCCGGATCGCGGTGACGCAAACCTTGCGCCGATTCGGCGACCCGTGCCTCCGCCTGGAGGATCACACGCTCCGGGGCCGGGCAGTAATACGTCCCCCGAATCCTTCCGCTCAACCGAAAATCTGCAGTTGCAGTGGGCTTGGATTCCAGGTCGCCCAGCCCGGCCGCAATCAGGGCGGGCGGGGCCTTTTCAAGGACATCCAGGTCCGCAAGAACCGCGTAGGGCTGATGACATGCCACGGTGAGTTTGATCCCTTTTATCATCACCGCGGCAATCGCCGATGTATAGCCGTTCATCGAGGGGGCCGTGGCCACAGACAGGTAGGGAATACCCTGTCGAAACGAGGCAAGCTTGGTCAGGTCGTTTATAGTCCCGGCACCCACCGATACAGCTAAGTCCACGTCATTGAGCGCGGCCTCGACAAGATCGAGACCTTTCTCGTCGGCGTGGGGCCGGCCTCCGGCGCCGTCAGGGACCACGCAGAGGCTCACAGCCTGGCCATCTTTCTGAAGCAACTGCTTCACCCGCTCGCCGGCCACCTCCCGGGTGACCCTGTCCACCACGACACGGACCTTTAAATGGTTTCCCACCTCCCGCGCCCAGGGCACTACCTCCTCAAGGGCGCCACTTCGAACGACGGCCCCCTTCAGGTCCACCGAGTGGGTGCGCCCACAACTGCAGGAAGAAGAAAAGCCTATCAAATCCCTTAGACGGTCCGGCACTTCGATAGCCATATCTATAAATCCTTAACCCTGAATACTGAACCCGTGAACGATTACCATAAATGTTCAACTGACCGCCAATTCAGGCCGAATGCCTTCGAAGATGATGTTGTCGCAGTATGTTCTCGCCTTTTTCAAATCAGCTTCCGTTTTTACGGTCCACCCAATTACCGGAATGCCTTTTCTGCGCATTGCATCGGCCCGCCAGAATGGAAGGCACCTGATTTTATATGCAATATAATCCGGTTTGCTGAATCTGTTCATGAGAAGGTGTCGCAATATCACCTTTTTATAAAGGACGAGGGTATCATCTTTAAAATCCTCTGAGATCTGTCCCCTCACAATGTCAGGGGCGTGTTTTCTAAACCATTGCAAGGAAAAAGGATTAAATGAATGAACTGCATACATTCCCCTGTACGATGTGAGAAGCACAAGGAGCTTCTCTTCCAGCTTTCCCACCTTTCCCCTGTTCTTTATCTCTATAACCAGGGGTACTATACCGTTTACCATGTCCAGCACCTCTGGGAAGAGCGGTATGTTCTGATCGGTTCCCAGTAGACGGAATTGTCGTAGCGTCGTTGCATTTTTCTCTTCAATTATCGCATCAATCCCTGTCATTCTTTTCAGGTTGTCATCGTGAAATACCGCGATATTCCCGTCGGACAGCATGTGCACATCCAGTTCTATGGGAAGGCCGGCCTTGATGGATTCACAAAACGCAGGGAGCGAATTCTCAGGAATACCGTTTTCGTTATTGTGCAACCCTCTATGAGTTATGGGCTTTTGTAGTAACCAGTCCATATTTAAATCCTATAAATAACATAAATCACGGTGGGAAAAAAGCAGGTCCTTCCAAACTGCTTCCTATGCTGTTTCGTCTTTTGCCTGGAATTTTTCCTTTGCATGCCCCTTCTTATATGGCATATTAACTTCAACCTAAAACTGTATTGAGTTACATAATACGATATTATACAGAAGATATATAGTGCTGATATACAGAATT
>DAOVKF010000052.1 GCA_030631915.1 Candidatus Omnitrophota bacterium | reverse complement strand
GAAAGTGCCCACAATATGTTACACTATCCCGGGGGCGGCTGCCGGTTATTCGCCGATGACCTTGACGAGCACCCTTTTTCCGCGTCTGCCGTCGAACTCACCGTAGAATATCTGTTCCCACGGGCCGAAGTCAAGACGGCCGCCTGTGACCGCGACCACGACTTCACGGCCCATTATCTGACGTTTCAGGTGGGCGTCGCCGTTGTCCTCTCCGGTATTATGGCGGTAATGTTCTACGGGCTCATGCGGGGCTATTTTCTCCAGCCAGTCGTCATAGTCCTGTATAAGGCCGGGTTCATCGTCATTGATATACACGCTTGCGGTTATGTGCATGGCGTTCACCAGGCACAACCCTTCTTTAACCCCGGTTTTTCGCACGATCTCCTCGATCTTCGGGGTGATGTTGATGTAGTCCCTCCTGTGCGGGGTGTTGAACGTGAGATATTCTGTAAAGGATTTCATTGAGGCCTCCTTAAAACTTTACTGTCACGCCTCCGAGGATGCTGCTTTCTTTTCCGGCCCGGCTCAGGGCCAGGAAAAATTCCGCGTCGTTCCTGAACGTTTTCAGGAATTCGACGCTGATGCCGAGGTTCCCCCCGCTTTTATCCCTCAGGAACAGGTTTATCGAGCTGCCTTTCCTGATAAGTTTTTCCAGCCCGAATTCTATTTTTTTTCTGCGCCCCCCGGAATACGTGACCTCAAACCAGACCTTCAGGTCTCTGGCAAGCCTCCAGTTGCCGTAGATAGTGACCGTTTCCCTGACCTTGCGGAATACTTTTCCTTTTGAATACGTTATTCCGACAGTATAGCGCATCGTCCGGTCGTTGGACGATAATGCCCCGGACCGGAAAGAGGCTTTAAAACTGAAAAACGAATCTGAAGAGCGTTCCAGCCTGTATAGGAGCCGGCCTTTGCCCAGCTGCCAGTATCCGCGGAAGATAAGTGTTTTTTCTTCCCGTTCCTTTGTCTTCAGGCGGGTCTTCCTGTATTTATAGATCAGTTCATTGCTTTTCGTGACGTTCCACGCCCCCTGGAACGTGAGCGTGTCATATCTGCCCTTTCCTTTTCTGACCTCAAACGTTATCCTGTTATATCTGTCCGCCCTCCATCTCCCCTTCAGGCTTATGGTGCCGGAGCGTATACCGAGGATATTCTCGTATTCCCTTATCCTGAAGGTCAGAGAATCGCCTTTCGCGTGTTCTATGTGCCCGCGGAAGATGATCGTCTTACCGGACAGCGGCCGGCTCGAACCTGAGACCCGCAGTTTGAGGTCATGCTCCGGGGTCAGCGCCCAGGTGCCCTCGACCGTGAGTTTGGCCAGCCTTTTTTTGCCAGCCGGACCGGTGATCAGGGATTTAGAGGAGCCCCTGGCGGATCTTCCGGCCTCGCGGGCGGAGAATTCCGACGCGGTATCAAATTGATCGGAAATGATGAGCCTGTTCTCCGGATCGGTCCTGATCCCACTGGTGAGGAATTTCATGCTTCTTTGTTCATCCTGTTTTTTCCGAACGCGAACAATGATATTGCCACGGCGGAAGCGACGTTAAGGGATTCGACGTTTTCGCGTGTCGGTATGTAAAAAAAGTCGTCCGCCCTGGCGCGGACCTCCCCGGATACCCCTTTTCCCTCGCTTCCGAAAGCCACAATGCTCAGCGGCGGGACCTTCTTTATCTTCCCGATATCCATGCCGCTTTTCCTGTCGGCCTGACTGACGAATATACGGTATCCCCTTTTTTTCAGCCTGTCCAGTTCCCGGTACGGGTACGCGAGGGCCGGTATCTCCAGGACCATACCGCTCGAAGAACGGACGGCCTTTGGATTGTATACGTCCGCCGACCTTCCCGTAAGCATCAGACAGTCAACCCCGAAGGCGGCCGCGGTCCTGATTATCGCGCCAAGATTTCCCGGGTCCTGTATGCCGTCGCACAGGACCACAAAAGCGGGGTTCCCGTCCGGGAGGACGCGCCGCGGCGTAACGTCCTTTTTCACAAGCGCCAGTATCCCCTCCGGGCGCTGTAATGAGGAAGTCCTGTTAAACTCGGATTCTCCCGCGGCGTAAAGAGGGACGCCCTGTCTGTCAAGGCGTGAAAGCAAGGCCTTGTTGTCTTTGTCCCCGGCAAACGCGTGTGAGACGAGCACTGCGTCTATTTCAAGCCCTTTTGCAGCTATATCCTTCACGATCTTTACGCCTTCGGCCGCGAAAAGGCCGCTGGTGTCGCGCGCTTCCTTTTTTTTCAGCAATTCACGTATCTGTTTCAGCCGGGCCCTGGTCGCTTTTTTCATTATGTCACACAGTTATCTTTCGAACCTGGTCAATCCTTCCCACCAGGTATCACTGTCCCATGTTTTCATGCTTTCCCATAATTTCCGCGCGCTTTCTGTCCTGAGATGTTCGGGAGCCTTGCGGAAGAACTTTTCCGCGTTCCTGAACCCCAGGTCGCAGTACTCTTTCGCCTGGATGAGGCATTCCAGTATGTCCGCGTCGCGGGCGAGAACGGCTTCCGGGGTATTCTGCGAGTCATATTCCTCTCTCAGGCCGCCCAGTTCCCCTCTCATGTCCTCTTCCAGGGGGTCTATCTGTTCCTGATAGACTGTCTTCTCCACCTCACGCGCGTTCAGGTATCTGTTGGCGACCTTATGCGAATCGTTTATCCTGGCTTCGGGCAGGTCCCCGAAAAGCGTCATCAACAGGACCTTATACGGGGCTGTTTTCTCCATTTTCGCCAGCACATAGCCGATAACGGCGCAGCGAAAACTGTGGTCAGCGACGGTTTCCTCAAAAGGCATGCCCGCCATCCACCAGCCGCTTCGCTTTACCCTTTTCAGCATCCCGGCTTCGGCAAGGAAATTTAAAATGTCCCGGTTCTCCATTACTGGTCTCCTCCGATGTTATCCGTCCTTTTCCGGCGGTTTATTTCATAGCAGAACAGCGACGCGGCGACCGCGACGTTGTATGACAGACGCGCGCCGCGCATGGGCAGGGATAATACGGCGTCAAGATGTTTCATGATCCCCGGCCGGATGCCTTTATCCTCGGAGCCTATCACTACGGCAAGCGGGTATTTCAGGCCGGATGCGAGGATGTCTTCGCCTTTTTCCGCCGCTGCCCCGGCTGTCCAGAACCCCTTTTCCCTGGCCGTTGTTATCCCCCGCACGGAATTCGTTATCCTGGATATGGAAATGTGATTTTCCCCGCCGCACGCGACGCGCAGCACGGTCTCGTTCACGCCGGCGGACCTGTGTTCCGGCACTACCAGCGAAAATCCGCCGAGGCACGCCAGGGTCCTTATTATTGAACCCAGGTTCTGCGGGTCGGTCACGCCGTCAAGAAAAACAGGGACAGTCCCCTGCTTATGGGCGCGTTCCAGCATCTCCGGGAAAGGGGTGTACCGGTATTCCTCCACTTCGGCCATGACTCCCTGGGCGTTAACGTCCCCGCACAGGCGGAGGAACCCGGGCTTATCCACCGAACTAAAGCGCAGGCCCTGTTTTTCCGCTTCTTTGACTATATCCGAGAGGTCGGTCCTCTGCCGGAGATATATTTTTTTTATTGATCCCGGATCGGATCTGATCCTTTCCAGGACCGGGTTTCTGCCGTATAGCCGCATTTCTGTCTTCTTTCTTTTGTCAGGTTTCTGTCTTACAGGCAGCAGAATAATAAGATCCCCAGAAGCAGGGGGATCAAACCGATCCGTTTCAGCTTATTCACCGGCCCGGATAATATCCTGTCCGCCAGGAGCAGGGCTTTTTCTTTTTTCATCACGAATATCGTGATACCGCTTGCCGCGGCAAGGACTCCCAGGAGAAAAACCACCCAGGATATCCGGCTCTGGGGAGAAACGCTCATCAAGATCAGGCCGACAATGATCCTCAATACCCCCACAGCGTATATCCTGCCGCCCTCTTTTACGTATTCTACCAGTTTTTTCATGATATCCGGCCGCAGCATCAGGATACAGCCGACCACGATAAATATCACCGCTACAAATCTCGCCAGAACGAACATGTTTCCTCCTTTTTTTACTTTTTCAACAACTCCCTGATAACGTCAACCACTTTTTCCGTGTCGCTCTTACCAACTGCCGCTTCGCCCTGTTCGGGCGCGGGCTCGCCGAGAAGCTCGGACAGTTTATCGACCGCCATGTTCTGGATGGCGTTTTTAACGATCGGTCCGGGATAGAATCTCGGATTTTCCATATCGCCCTTGATCTTGAAATCAAAGGTTATCTCGTCCGGCGCGGACTGCAGGTATTTCACGATATCAGAGACCGCGACATCCCAGAATTGAGTCCCGGTATCCGCCTTTTTTTGCCTGAAACTCAGGTCGCTTATCCTGAGAGTGTTCATGGACCCTATGTTCCCGTTATCAAAGTCAAGGACAAGGGTCCCCGAACATCTGCCCGTGTTTATGATCACGGGTGAATACCTGTCGTAGTAAGGCTCGAAAAGGGTTATATCCACGTTTGAGACATTGAACCTGTTCGACATCGTCAGGCCGCTCCTCCGCGGGTCAAGAGATATCTTCCATTCCACCTTCTGCCTCCCGTCCCCGTTGACGGCCCCTGCTCCATGGCTCGCTATTGCCGTGACAGCGGTATAATCATCGCTCAATCCGATACTCAGGTCCGCGTTTATATCTTCAAAGGTCAGGACGTAAGGGCGGCGCATGACGGCCTTATCGAGGAATATCACTTTTCCGTTCCTGATGCCGATCGTATCCGGCAGTTTGATCCACTTTGATGTGTCCTGGCCGGCTTTACCTTTTTGCATCGGTTTCCCTTCTTCTTCTTCTTCTTCTTCTTCTTCGGCCTGCCGCTCGGAGAGGCGGGGCTGTTCCGTGCGCATGACCCGGTCCATCTCGTTTACGTTCAACCGGCCGTTGGCAAGGCGCTCGATATTGATCGTCCCCCCCTTTGTTTCGATATCAGTGACCTCGATGCCGTCCAGTATGTTCGGCCCCCGCGTTTTATAAACACATGTGAGACTGTCGAGATGCGCGAGGTATCTGTTCTGATAACCTTCGGGGTTCCTTATCCCCAGTCCCTTTACCCGCATGATGCCGTTTTTGAGGTCAAATATTATCCTCTCGACCGTAACGTAAGACGGCAGGTTTTTCTTTATAACAGCCTCGGCCGAGAACTGAAATATCTCGTGCCGGAACACATAAATTATTCCCGCGACCGTCAACAAAAGAACGATAAACACAACCCCGATCTTTTTCATGGTTCCCATACCCCCTCTATAGCGCGGCCGCACCTGCCGCATTTTCCGCCTTCTGAAAGATCGCGGGTCTTTGCGGCGGCAAAACCCGCTCTCTCGATGAGCACGGCGCCGCACTCCGGGCATACCGTATCGCCGCACGGATGGACATTGCCGAGATACACATATTCAAGCCCTTCTTCTCTGCCTATCCTGCCTGCCTTTTTCAGCGTGTCCGCGGGAGTGGCGGGTGTATCCGTGAATTTATAATCCGGGTGAAAGCGGCTTATGTGCCACGGGATATCCCTTCCGGTTTTTGCCAGGAAACCGGCTATGTCCCTCAGCTCTTTTTCAGAGTCATTCTTGCCCGGGATAATGAGCGTGGTCACTTCCACCCAGACCCCGTTTTTTTTCAGGTTCTGTATGGAGTCCAGGACGGGCCCCAGGGTCCCTTTACACATTTCGCGGTAAGAAGCGTCGCTGAAAAATTTCAGGTCCACGTTCGCGGCGTCAAGATAAGGAGCGATCTTCTCAACGGCTTGTTTCGTCATATAGCCGTTTGTGACAAAATTGTTGTATAAACCCTTTTCCCTGGCTATTCTTGCCGTGTCATAAGCGTATTCGAAAAAGATCGTGGGTTCGGTGTAGGTGTAGGAAATGCTCCGGCAGTCGTTTTCCAGCGCCCGCCGGACCGCTTCTTCAGGCGTAAGGGGGGATCCTTCCGTGCCCCCGTCTTTTTTCGAGCTCTGTGATATCGTCCAGTTCTGGCAGAACCCGCAGCGGAAATTGCACCCTATCGTCGCGATGGAGAACGCGCGGGAACCCGGGAGAAAATGATAAAAGGGCTTTTTTTCTATGGGGTCCACGTGGCCTGCTATGACGGTGCCGTAGGCAAAAGTGAACAGTTCCCCTTCCGTGTTCTGCCTCATGCCGCAGAAGCCGAAGTCCCCTTCGCTGATCCTGCAATGATGAGCGCAGAGATAACAGTGCGCCTTTTTGCCGGCAAGAGGTTCCCACAGCATTGCTTTATGGCGCATGATATCTTCCTATCCGTGGATCGGCTTACCGAAGACCGACCTGCAGGTCTCGGCCGCTGTTTCCGAAAAAGTGGGGTGGGCGTGGACCGTTCCCGCGATCGCCTCGACGGTCAGCCCCGCCCTTTTCGCCAGGGCGAATTCGTGTATAAGTTCGTCGGCCCCGTGTCCCACGATGTGAGCCCCGAGAAGCCTGTGTGTCCCGGGGTGAGCCAGGACCTTGATAAAACCTTCTGTTTCCGAGTTCGCGACCGCCCTGCCGTTTGCCCTGAAGAACTGTTTGCCGGCCCTGTATTCGATGTTCCCGGATCTCAGCTGTTCCTCGTTCATCCCCACACTGGCGGCCTTAATGTCCGAATACACGGCATTGGGGATACTTCCGTAATCGACGGGTTCCGGCTTTTTGCCCGCGGCCGCTTCCGCCGCCGCTTCCCCTTCAGCGTATGCCACGTGCGCGAGCATCGGGGAGTTTATGACATCGCCGGCCGCGTATATGTGCCCCGCGTTCGTGCGCATGTCCGCGTCCACGCGGATATATCCTTTTTCATCCGTATCCACGCCGGCCTTGTCCAGCCCGATATCAAAGGTCGCGGGAACGCGTCCGACAGCGACCAGCACCTTTTCATACACGTCCGCCTCTTCCATGCCCCGGCGTTCTATAACTATCTTTGCGCCGCCTTTGTCCGGGGCCATGCCTTTAACGCGGCTTCCGGTAAGCACTTTTATCCCCTTGTGTTTGAGGATCGACTGCAGGCACCTTGCCGTTTCCCTGTCTTCTGAGGGAAGGATGGTGCTCTCGGCTTCGGCCAGAACGACTTCTGAACCGAGGAGGCCGTAAAAACCCGCGAATTCCACGCCTATGGCCCCGCCGCCGATTATCAGGATGTTTTCCGGGATCTTTTCCAGCCGGATCGCCCCGGAACTTGATATGACCGTGTTCCCGTCAAACGGGATGCCGGGCAGGGGCGCGGGCGCCGATCCCGTGGCTATGAGAAACCTGTCAGCCCTGGCCAGTGTCTCGTCCCCGCTGTCTCCGGTTATGGAAACGGTTCCTTTGTCGACAAAGGAACCGTTTCCGTATATGACCTCGATCGCGTTTTTTTCGAACAGGAAGGAAAGCCCTTTGTGGAGCTGTTGCGCGGCTTCGCGGCTCTTTGAGACTATCCCGGGCATGTCTATTTCAACCGGCCGGTCGTCCAACCCGCAGAGTTTCTGGTTTTTTCTGACAGTCTCGATCATCCCGGCGCTGTTATACAGGGACTTTGCCGGGATACACCCTTCGTTCAGGCATACACCGCCGAACATGCCGCGGTCTTTTTCCACGACAGCCACTTTCAGTCCCAGCCGGGCCGCTTTTATGGCCGAAACGTGTCCGGCCGGCCCGCTGCCCAGGACCAGATAATCATACAGTTTTTTTGTATCCATTCTTATTCTTAACGCTTTTACTCTTACGTTTGCTTTTGGCCCTGGTTTTCATCCGTGCCAGCAGGAACAGGACGTCGGAAAGGCAGTTTAAATAGGTGAGGACGTGCGGGTTCTTCTCCTTTTCCCTGCGGAGCAGTTTCACAACGCTGCGTTCGGCCCGGCGCGTTACCGTCCTTGCGATCTCTATAACAGCGGAGACCTCACTGCCTCCGGGCATGTAAAACCGGCTTCCAGGCCCTGTCCTTCTCTCAAGTTCATAGGCCGTGCCTTTGATCCAATCCGTGTCCTTGCTGCCGAGCAAATGACCGTGCTTTCTCTTTTTTTCAGGCGCTATGGCCAGCTCGGAAGCGATCGTATAGACCGCGCGCTGGATCTTTTCCACCGTCTCCCCGTTCTGCCGGCCTTTTATCTTCACCCTGACAAGGCCGAGATGCGAGTTGAGTTCGTCAAGGTCCCCTATCGCCCGCATGGCAGGGCTGTCCTTGCTTATCCTTTTCCCGAAGAACAGGTCCGTAAACCCGGCATCCCCTTTCCCTGTCCTCACTGCCATGCCTGACCTCCTGTAACCTGTATCTATAAGTATGACATAAAACGGCCGCTGTCCTTTATTTTACAGGAAAATCGTGTATTTGGAAACGGTAAAGTGAGTTTGTGAGTTTGCCTGGAAGGTTATACCGACTGCAGCAACCTGCTGATCTGTTTATAAATATCCCGCAATTCGTCATATTCAAACGGTTCGGCCGGCCTTAATACTATTCTGACGGCCTTTTTATCTATGCACAGCCGGACAGATCCGTCATCATCTGCCGCCTCAGCGTTCAATGATCTGTATAAAGACATGAGCCGGTTCCGGCTGAACCCGGTGACGCCCCTGTGGTACAGCGCTTTTGCTATTGTGAATAAGGTGATCTCGACAAAAGGGTAATAATCCATTGCGTCTATTTTTGAATCATCGACGAATGTTATCACGGCTTCTTCACTGAACGCCCCGCAGTTCTTCTCATTGGAAGCTTTAGTTATCATGATCACGTTGGATCTTTTGATCCTCGCATCGTCCGGGCCCGCTTCGGTATACCGCAGGACCTGCTTTGCCAGCGCGCTCCCGCGGCCTTTTACGATCACCAGGTTTTGCAGTATCTTTCGCAGCTTCCGGTCACCCTTTATCTCGCATATGTCTTTTATGACCTGCCTGACCGGGTTTACGGTCCCTTCCTTTCCCAGGTCCTCGTCTAACGCGAGTAACATCTTCTCTCCGTTGTCAGCATTCAGGCCGAGGTTGAACAGGGCGTTCACAAGGCTTTCCGCGGCCATTACAGCCTCGGCTCTGGCATGACCCGTCGGATCAGAGACCCGTTTGCTTTTATCTTCGGACATGGTTTTCCGCTCTTTGGTTACAATATCACTGTAAGCGTTTTTCGGCTCAGACGGGAATATCAACCTTAATATCTGTCCGATCCGGTTCCCTTTCTCATCCAGCAGAGGGAAATCATAAGTTGTGCCGCGCATATGCGTCCTGTCTATAAAGTGTGCCAATGAAGTCTTATAACCCAGTCTTGCGCCGTAATACAGCGAATCCACGCGAAAGGTCCGGTTCCGGCGTTTGATCCGGCCGATATTGGGTATATCAAGGGGAGGGGGCTGTTCTCCGGAAAAATCTATCGGCTTTGACCCCTGATCTATTATGTCAAGAATTATCCGGTTTTTCCCGGCTTTCCACCTGACGGTCACCATGCTGTCAGGCCGGTTCATGTTGCCCCAGACCACGGCGTTCTTTATGGCCTCTCTGATCGCCACCTGGACCTTGTCAGCCGCGAACGGCATCGCGAACGGCATTCTGTTCCATATCATTTCGGATAGAACCCGCATGTTGATCTTCAGTGTGACGAATTTCAGGTTTTGCAGAACGATCGCGTCCACGGAAGAGGGCCAGTGCCTGGTTTCATGTTCAAAAAAATTGCGTATCCCTTGCCTATCGTATGACCCGGCCCCGTATCCTCTGTCCGGGAAATAGATCACGCCGGTCTCAAAATTATAAGGGCCGTCTGTTTCCACCGCCCTGTGGAATTTAATACTGTCACTCAGGATCCTGTTCGCCTCAGGCCACTTCTGTTTCTGGAACAGGCGGAGGGCGTAATGCGGCCGCATGCCCGGCGCTTTCCTGTGTCCCCTGTCCTCTTTGTTTATATAGTCGTCAAGCGCTTTTTCACCGCCTTTGATATGCGGCGTTACGTCTATTCCCGCGCTGTGCGCGAGTTCGTG